>JAAYPD010000128.1 GCA_012520015.1 Methanomicrobiales archaeon | reverse complement strand
TAGCTCGCATAACCCTTTCTTTTTACGAAAATATCCGTTTTAATTGTTTTATTTCAGATAATATGCAGGGCAATAATCCCTGCGTGCCTGTATTCTCCTTAATAATCCAAATAAACATCTATGCACACAATTTGAAAGCAGTATAATCCTTCTGTCCGGGTTTTTTTGGATCCATTATATTGCAGGCCGCATCAACAGCCGTTATTTGCGTAACAGGGTTCATTCAAATGGTATCACCCACCATAAATCATCAAAATCATCAAAAACGTGCAAGGATTTATCCTTCCTGGTAACTGATGATACCTCACCTGTTATGCTTAATCAGATTCCAACCATCTGCCCGTACTGCGGTACCGGGTGCTCTGTAAATCTTATAGTCCAGGATGGAAAGATCATCGGAACAACACCTAATATCCGTTCCCCAGTAAATGAAGGAAAGCTTTGCCCGAAAGGAACTTATTGTCACCAGTTTGTTCACAGCATGGATCGTCTTAAAAAACCGTTGATTCGAAAAGGCGGGGTGTTTATCGAGACTGACTGGGAGACTGCTTATCACCTTATTGCGAAAAAACTCAAAGAATGCAATGCCGGCGAAGTTGGAGTGCTTGCATCGGCACGCTGCTCCAATGAAGATAATTATGCCCTGATGAAGTTTGCCAGGGGTGTACTAAAGACAAATAACCTGGATCATTGCGCAAGGTTATGTCATGAAGCTACCATGACCGGCCTCTCCCTCTCTTTTGGGAACGGGGCGATGACAAATTCCATGCCTGATATCGGAAAATCAGACTGTATCTTCTGCCTTGGATCAAATACTTTTGAGCAGCACCCACTAATCGGCAGGCAGATAGTTCGTGCACAGTCTTCAGGCGGGAAATTTATCTATGCAGATCCCAGGTACACCCCTACCGCAATACAGGCAGATCTGTTTCTCCAGTTCTATAGCGGAAGTGATGTTGCGGTTCTTAACTGTATAATGGGAGAAATAATCAGGAACGGCTGGGAAAACAAGGAATTTATCAGCCTGCGAACAAGGGAATATGACTCACTGAAAAAAACCGTTCTGCAGACTAAGTACACCCCTGGTGAAGTGAGTTTTCTTACCGGCGTTTCAGAAGAAGATCTTCTCAGGGCTGCTGAATGGATTGGAACGGCAGACAAGTGCACGGTCCTTTATGCGATGGGTCTTTCCCATCTTTCAGGAGGAATTAGCAATGTCAGGGCCATTGCAAACCTGATGATGCTTACCGGGAATATCGGAAGGCCTGGAACAGGGGTAAATGCACTTCGTGGACAAAATAATGTGCAGGGGGCCTGTGACATGGGTTGCATCCCAAACTTCTTCCCCGGATATCAGCCTGTAACTGACAGCACATTTCACAGGAAGATAGGAAGAATATGGAACTTTCCGGACGGTATCGCTCCTGCAAGGACAGGTCTTGATATCAACCAGATGTTTCGAAAGGCCGGAATGAAGCATGACAATATAAAAGCCATGGTCCTGGTTGGAGAAAACCCCCTGGTGACCGAACCTGACCAGAACATGGTGGAACATGCAGTAAAAAACCTTGAGTTCCTGGTTGTGTCTGATATCTTCTTTACAAAAACCTGTGAATATGCCCATGTTGTCCTCCCCGCCGCCTGTTACGCGGAAAAGGATGGGACGGTAACCAATACCGAGCGAAGGGTTCAGAGGCTTTGCAAAGCAGTAGATCCTCCAGGTATTGCAAAACCTGACTGGCAGATAATCACCGAACTTGCCTGCCTGATGGGATATAGCGATCAGTTCCCATACAAGGATCCTTCCGATATCTTCAGGGAGATTACGACGGTCTGTGAACCGTACAAGGGGATGACATTTGAACAGGTCAGCCTTCCGGACGGGATCTGCTGGCCCTGCCCTTCTCCTGATCATCCCGGCACTGCAATACTTTATACTGACCGGTTCTATCATCCTGACGGAAAAGGAGTCTTCTGTCCAGTTGAATGGAAAATCCCGGCAGAGTTGCCTGATTCCAGCTACCCGTTCAGGCTGACATCCGGCAGGGTTATCTGGCACTGGCATACTGGAACGATGACCAGGAGAAGTAAGAACCTCAATGATGAAGTGCAGGAGGCATATATTGAGGTCCACCCGGCTGATGCAGAAAAAGTGAGGGTGGCAGACGGGGACATGATCAGGGTCAGGTCGAGAAAAGGGCAGCTGTCCTGTAAAGTCAGGATTGTACCTGATATCAAGGAGGGAATGATCTTTATGCCCTCACTGTTTGATGCAGCCTTAAGCCGGCTGACTGGTGCCCCATCTGCAGGCCCTGAAGTATCTGAGTACCGGCCCATCTGCGTTGCTGTTGAACCTTTGCCAGGCGGTGACTGACATGAGCGGCCGGATGTGGTATGGATGGTCGGCAAACGACAATATCAGGGAGACGGCAGCATCTGGTGGCCTTGTCACAGGTCTTCTGCTCTCCCTGCTCAGCTCGGAGATGGTTGATGCAGTCTGTGCATTAAAAAGAGGTGATGACTTGTACGATCCACGCCCTGTACTTGTTACCAGTCCTGAAGAGATACAGGAATGTGCAGGTTCCATGTTCTGCGGGAGTATTCTGACCGCAGACTGGGTTCTTGGCGCTGTAGAGGCAAACCCCGGGATAAAGATCGCCTCAGTCGTAAAAGGATGTGATGCAAAGGTAATTTATGAACTCATCAAACGAAACAAGCTTGATAGAGACGATCTCTTTCTGATTGGACTGAACTGTTCCGGGACATTCTCTCCAGTTCAGACAAGAACATTTATCAGGGAAGTCTGCGGCATGAATCCTGATTCTGTTGATTCATTTCTGATAAGAGATGGCAGGGTTGTTGTCAGGTCAGGAGATATTACAAAAGAATATCCCTTGGAGAACATCGAAGAGCGTGGATTTGGCAGACGGGACTCATGCAGGAGATGTGATACCCCCATTCCAAGGCAGTGCGACATTGTATGTGGCACCTGGGGTCTTTATGGAGAAAATTCTGACCGTGCCACGTTTGTTGAGGTATGTACAGATAAAGGGCTGGATTTCCTTAGCCAGGCAGAGAAAAATGGTCACATCACATTAGTTCCTGCGGATCAGGGCGGAGTGAAGGCACGATCAAGGGTCGAAGCTGCAATGCTGACCATATCGGAGAAGAACCGAAAGGAGATGTTTGCAAAAACCGGCTCTGGGATGGAGAGGCTTACCTGGATCATGGAGGAGACATCAAGATGTATCAAATGTTACCAGTGTTCACATGCCTGCCCGCTATGCATATGCCAGTACTGTCAGACAAAAAAACCCTGGCTTGTAAAACCTGGTGAAGTGCCACCTCCACTGATGTTTCACCTGATAAGGTTCTCTCACATAGCCGACTCCTGTGTGAACTGTGGACAGTGCGAGGACAGGTGTGCCATGGATATCCCTGTCTCGCTCATGATGCATGCCCTGCAGGACGAACTTGAAAAGATGTTCGGGTATCATCCTGGAAGACCGGAGGGTATGCCCATCCTTGCAAAAGTCAACCAGCATGAGGAATGGGAGCATCATTATGAGAACAGCTACCAGAAGATGATCCGTCTCTTCAGTCAGAAAGTTGCTGATACAGAAGATATTAAAGAAGAATGAAGATCGGTTACTCCTGGACAGCTTTTTTTCCTGCCGGAAATCCACATACCCTGAGTACATCCTCCTGTGTCACAAGCCTTGACTGCCGGCGTTTTGATGAGAGATCTGACAGGTAAAAGATGGAGAGAGGGATCGGGAGGTCATAAATTTTCGCATAACTGACCTCAGGAATATCCTTTGAAAAAAAATTCCTTATTGTTCCCCGGTCGACCACAACCCCCATCTCCTGGAGAATTCTGGCACTATGGTTGAAAGGATGGACCCTGGCAATGGTCATGCAAAGGTCGATGACAGGTGATCCAAACTTGGTATTTGGATAAAAAGGGGCCATGGCATAACAAAGCCGTCCACATGCCTTGCAATAATACCTTGTAACGATAACGTTGATTATCTTCTTCTTCCCATCAGCAATAATGGTTGCAAATCTCTTCTTCCGGTTGTCATGATACCTTATCTCCCCTCCGCAGTGCGGGCAGGAGTCAAGTAATGTAAACTCCATCCCTTCCAGTCCTGAAAATGCATTCTGGACAACAGATGTGATAAGAGATGGTATTTTTATGCTTTTCAAGGCAGGCTCCCGGACAGGTATCCCTTATTTTATCTGTTTAGGAGACTATTGAATTATCCAGTCCTGCCTTCAGTAAAAAGTCAGGTGTGATCTTCGACAGGAAAACCCTCTGAGTCATCCTTTTTTCCGGGGTCTGATGGCGAACTATTGGCTGGTACATCAATTAAAAGCAGATTCATGATCCCGCTGCATGACCTGCACAGGTAATAGTCATCATGCCAGCAGGAACTGCATCCCCATCTTCCGCAGATGACGCATTGACGAAGTCCTGACAGAGGACCTGAACTATGACAGAGATCGCAGACATACCTGGAAAAAGATTCAGGATCCCGGGTTGGAGGTTCATTTTCCTTTCGCACCCTGTGAACCTGGCTTTTAAGAACCTGGTACATCTTTCCTGGTGAAAGATCATCTTTACTTCTTCGAATCAAACGATCTTTCAAGTTCATCAAGTCTGGCCTCAAGATCAGAGAGGTTTTGGCTGAAATCATTCTCAAACTGTTTTAACTCAGCAATTTTCCTGGCATCAGCATCCAGGGCCAGGCCGCGTTCTTCCCTGAACCGGTTCAGCTTGGGTCTGCGGACCACTTCATAATCCTCGACAAGCCTTGCAAATCTCCTGTCCAGGTACTCATCAACCCTGCTCTCCACTGGTCTTCGAAGGGATATTCTTCCTGTCGTTCCCTGGAAGAACCAGAACAGCATGAAGAGTATGACCAGGACGATGAGGATTATCAGGAGTATCTCGATGAGCGTCATTTCATACGCTCCTTTAGTTTTCTGATACGTTCTTCCATCCTGTCTATCCTGTC
>JAAYPD010000127.1 GCA_012520015.1 Methanomicrobiales archaeon | reverse complement strand
ATTCGTTCTCCCCGTGATCGTTCACAGAGATATAGGACAAGAATCCGCTTATATGGGTTAATTCTCTCGGTAAAGATAAGATTATGAATCTTATCGGCAAGTATACAGAATTCTTCAGCTTCAAAAGTCGCGGGTTCAAAAGCGATGAGTGGATAGGTTGCGTAATGGGTAATCGGATTTTTTGAATTCTCTGATGGCCTGGTAAGGGTGATATCTTTTCCTGACTGGAATGATCCTTTTACCTCATAGCCCAGGTTTTCCCATTCTGCTTTTGATGTTGGTCCGGCAATCATCCCGGTTGGGCAGAACATTCCCATGCAGATGGCATGAGCGGCAATGAGAATCGGACCAGGTGTCCGGTAACACCGTTTCATGATGATATTTTTTGGAATATTCCCCTCATACCAACCCATCAGGAGGTTTTTGAACGGTTTTTGTTCTCCGAAGATTGCCTTTCCGCTGGGAATTGCATGACTGTTGATATTCTGATACTCATCATATGCCCAGATGAGACGGCGAAGTTCTGGTTTCTTTGCATCCGGAGTTCGAAGAGCACTGTATGCCATCCAGTAGATGGCTTGTTTATTCTGATACAGGAGGTCCGGATTCAGGAATACGAGATCCTGGCCTTCGTCAATGAGAATCGCATCAAAGAGGGGGGTGATAGGAAGGTCGGTCAGGAGTTTTTTCGCGAGATCTGCAAGTCCCTCCCCATAAAGATATTTCGTGTCATTGATGTTTTTTGCTTTATAGCGGTGCTTCGTACAGATGATCCGATAGAGACCTTCCCGCTGCCACGATCCCCAGGCATGAAGGATCTGAAGTTTCTTCTCATTCCATGATATCCCAAGTCCTGCCATGGTTCTTTTCAGATTTTCATGGATTTCATCATAGAGAGCCTGGGTGAAGAAGACGTAGGCAATATCCCAGTCAGGATGCTCTTTATGCATCCATGCTGCTTTCTGACAGAGAAGACGAGTCTTTCCAGAACCTGCGATTCCCCGGATTCGTTGTGGACCGGGGGGGATCTGGTTGCACTGTTCGTCCAGCATCCAGATTTCTGTTTTACTAAGCTCTTTATTTCGATATTCAATAAGTTCTAAAAGAGAATACTCATCCTGCTCTTCTGATGAAATACGATCAACCCCAGTTTCCCGCTATAGAGTTCTTGGAAGGGTTGTCTGTTAAAGGTTGTGGTTTGATCTTCCTATTACATCAATTCGGGTTTTCTCGGCTCCTGGGTGTCGCAAGGAGAAGATCCCCTATCTTTCCAAATTTAATAACCCGGGTGATGGTGTCCATCACTTTGATGATGTCGAACATATCGATACGGAATGGTTTGACATCGTTCCCTTTCGCTACCAGGAGTTCACAATCTCTCCGGTCATATTCATGCTGTCGGGCTGTGAGTTCATGTTCGGCGGATTTATCATATTTCCTAAGGTCATCAATATAGATGAGATAGACCCAAAGGGTCTTGATTTCATGAAACGGGCTAACACCCGGTCAGTCTCATATCCAGGCAGGATGATATGGACAAGCTGTTCCAGTTTCGAAGAGGCAGAGGAGATAGATATTCACCATGTTCAATATGTCTGATGGGTAATGGTATGTTATCGGGAACTATGATGAATGCTGTGTATTGAAATGTGAGTATCAAAAAGATTTTTTATACAATAGTATCCTGTTGATAAAAGAATTATAAAGATTAGAGAGTTTACAAGTACGCATTTTTTCGATGGCGAATATAAAGTACAAAAATTTTATGTTCATTTTTTTGTATTTCATAAATAACTCGATAATCCCCGACACGTATTCGATAATATGAATCAGTATCCGTAAGTTTTACAACACCTGCCGGGAAGGGGTCATTTTCAAGTTGTTCCACTGCTTGAATGATAGATGCAAGAAATTGCGATGGAATTTTTTTAACATCCTTTTTTACGCTATGCCGGAATTCTATCTCAAAATGTCCGGTCATAATTACTGCAATAATTTCTTCATATCTGACAAGGAGAACGTATTCTCATTCTTCCGCTCAGCGATAACGGCAAGATCATGAAGATCCTCTATCATCTTGTTATATTCCTCGATAGGAAGGATAACGGATATCTTTTCTCCGGATTCCGATGTGATATATTGAATAGGATTTGCTTTTATAATACTCATAGAGCATCTGATAGTACTATCTGTCTACTATTCCTATGTTAGTATAGGATTTAATTCCATAATAATAACTTTGGGTGTTTAATATGGAATGAGGTTGTTTATCCAAGGGAAGTGAATTCTTTCAAATAAGAGTATAATAGATACATTGTGTTTTTCCAGGGAGAGAATGGAGATGTGAGAGTGCTGACTTTTTGATGAAAATTTCATTCGTTTTTCAGTGATTCGTTGAATATAAATCTCCTTATGTTCACAATGCCCAATATATTCAGCAGAGCATATTCATCGCCTTTCTCACCGACTTATAGTATGTCCCCTGCACAAACTCCGATCCATCATCGCAGTGACAACTCACCAAAATCCCCCACTCACACGCGAATCATTGTGCAGGGGAATGAACGGAGGTCATATCACGCAAGAAGAAACAGTTACACAACAAGGCATTCGGCTTGCCAGGGAAAGGAAGATGGAAGAGGCCCGAGCAGTATTTCGAGATACCATTGATGACTTGCCATCAGATGCTGCATTATGGTGTAATTACAGGGCAACCTATCTTCATGAAGAGAATTACTTGGCTGCTCTCCCGTATTTTCAGAAAGCGATAGAGTTCTCTCCGGCCTTTCACGGTCCGTACCTCTCCGCCGGAATGTGCCTGTCTGGTCTGGGGCTCCATGAAGATGCTCTTCGGTTATACGACCAGGCAATAAGAGATACCGGATGATTATGATATCTGGTATAACAAGGCCCATACTCTCATGGAAATGGGGAGGATTCCGGAAGCGATTGCCGGATATGATTATGTATTGAGAATTCATCCCCTTGATGCCGGTTCGTTTATTAACCGTCGTGAATCGCTGAAATCGTGTACATATAAAGGACAATGCACCTTTTACTCCTTTGAAGAAGGACAGATGATTCCACAGATCGGGTATATCTACACGTATGAAGGGACGTGCTTCATCACCCTTGCCATGGATGATGTGAATGAGCAGGATTTAGAGGAGTATGATTCGGATGAAGTGGGGAAATATGACGGTCCGGACTCAGGCGATGACGGTGAGTTTGAAGTCATAAAGAAGGATGATCCCCGGTATGTGACCATGGAACTTGTATACTTTACACCTGATGGGATGATGGCTCACGGGCAGTTAGAACATTCCCCGGAGTTTCCGGCATATGCTGAGAATTATCTCGTTGATGGATATGAGATCCTTTGTCCGGAAAATATTTGGTGTGAGGTAATTTGCCGGAGTGGGCGTCGTTATCTGCTCTGTCAGAGTATTGATTTCGTGTATGCTCATGACCCGTATACGCTTGAGGTGCTTGATGTGTTTAAAGAGGGGTGGCAATGGAGCGATCCGGAATATGAGGATGGATGGGATGAAGGAGATCGGGAGGATTGTCAGAGAGTGTGGAGATGGGTGGAGGAGAGGTTTTCGTAAAAAATCAGGATAAGATAATCAAAACAATCAATTATTTTCCACTGGTTAGAATTAACTTATAATCCTCTTCCGGTATCTCCCGCATCGCAACTCGTAAATGATCGGACCACATCGTTTTATTTGTGATAAACATGAGTTCCTCAATAAGCGGTTTAAATTCAACAGGTTCTTTAAAAATTTTCTCGGGTTTCAATTTAAATCGATAAGGAAATATCTCATCGCCCATTTGTGGAGGAGGAATGAAGAGCCTACGATGATCCTCAAAACATTTCTCTACTTGGAATGCACCTGTAATTGCAGAGGGGAGAAGAATATTTCCATGCTGCTCTGCCCGAACATAAATAAGGATTTTATCTCCTGGTGCAACCCGGGTAAGAAGACTTTTATTTCGTTTTGGAACACCCCATATGCTATGGTTCCGAATGACTTCCCAATTTGGTCGGTTCGATGAAGCGATCCAATAGGACATATACTAAGCGACATAATTAATTGCGCATAAAGATAATAGTTCTTCATTAGGTAGGGCCCATTGCTGAAACTGAATTTCCAAAGCATCACATAAACTGTCAATCGTTGGAAAATATCGATTGTGAGTCGCCTTATATCGAGTCCTTTTCCATATTAATTCCGTAGGATTTAATTCAGGACTGTACGGTGGTAAAAAAAGTAATTCAATCAACCGTTTGTTTTTCTCTAACCATGGCCGAATATATCGTGCATGATGATACCTAGCATTATCGAGAATTAAGAGAATTTTTTTGTTTGGAGGCCTATATGAAAGTATTTGATTTAAATGTTCTAAAAAGGTTTCTGCGTTAAAAATAGTAGAAAATCTATAGACAAATTGCCCAGTAACAGTATTAATGGAGCCAAATAGACTAATCTTTTTATGGCTTGGTTCTTGAAGTATGACCGGATCTTTAATTTCCGGAGGCACCCACATACGAGTAATTGTGCCATTTTGATGAAAATGACATTCATCTTCACACCAAATCACATATTTTTCATTTTCAATCTTTTTT
>JAAYPD010000126.1 GCA_012520015.1 Methanomicrobiales archaeon | reverse complement strand
TTGTTTTTTCATTTGTCGAAAGAGTACTGAATGAGAGAGTTCTCACCCTGATATACCGTTCTGCATAATTTATTAGATGTCAGGTGCATGTTGTTTTAGGTATCATGGAGATAGTAAAAATCCCCCGCATGGAGAAAGAAGAGTACGATGCATTGATCCATAGTCGTTTCATGGCACGGATTGCTTTTTCGGGGGAAAAATATCCCTATATTGCGCCATTCCTGTACGTGTACGATGGAAGCCATCTTTATTTCCTGTCAACAAAGTATGGTAAAAAGATAGAATACTTTAGAAAATCTCCCTATGTCTCGGTGGAGATTGATAAATATGCAAAAGATCTTTCCAGTTACATGTTTGTGACTTTGCAAGGATATCTTGAAGAAGTCACTGACTCAATTGAGAAGAAACTTACACGCGAGCGTTTCGTCCAGCTGATCCAGGAGCAGAATCTGTCAAACAATATCCTTGCTGCGCTTGGGCATTCACCAGAGGACGCCCCTGAATCCATTTGTAAGGAAGATCGTTCACTTGTATGGCGGCTGAATGGTGTCAGGAACCTTGTGGCACTAAAAAACCTATGATTTTTGTAATCTTTTCTGTATGCAGACCAGCCTTGTTTTGAACAGGGCTCTTTTCCTGTTATTTTCCATCAAGTATTTATGATAACATAATTAATGTTTTCACCGATGGACAATTCCCAGCAGTACATCTCCCGGATTGCCGATGTTTTACGTAAAAACCCTGATGGAATGACCATATCAGAAATATCCTCCGGTTTGTCCATGTCACGAAATACCATCGGAAAATATATTGAGATGATGTTTCAGTCCGGAATGGTGGATGTACGGACAGTGGGGAAAGCCAGGTTATTTTTTCTGTCAAAGCGCATCCCGGTAACAACACTTCTTAACTACCTCTCATCGGCCGTCGTCCAGACTGACGAACGGTTTAGAATCCAGAGTGCCAATCTGTCTGCAGCAGATTTTCTGGGGACAGACTATTCTCAGATGACAGGACGAAATATCCTGGATCTCCTCGTAATACAGGGGCTGAAGCCGGAGGTCAGAACACAAATACTCTCTCCTGATCGCCCGCTCATCTTTACTACAGACTTTGAGATGAACCTGGCTGATAAAAAAAGGTTTGTCTGGCTTACCATGGCCGATGTAGTCATGTACGACGGAACCAGGGGGCATTATTTTATCATTGAAGATGTCCATGACTGGAAAGAGGCAGAAGAGAGCAAAAAAAGATATTATGCCCTTTTTCATGCAATTGCAGCAGAAACAGATGACCGTATCTTTGTCATGACACCTGAGCTGATTTTTACATATGTAAACCCACGATTCGGACTTGCCTTCGACCGTGAACCCCAGTCATTCATTGGCGAGTCCAGGATGGATATATGCGATAACAATGCAAAACCCCTTATCAGGGAAGCTGCTGGTTATGTATGCAGCATGGGTGAGCCATACCGGACATTATTTTCTATCCAGGAGAGAGATCAGGTCAGGTGGTTTGATGAACGTTTGTTCCCTGTCCATGACAACAGTGGAACTGTCAGGGAGATCATCGGCTTTTCACGTGATATTACCGGTTTTCAGGAAGGGGGATCAGCCGGTGTCCTGCTTGCATCCATGATGGATCTTCTTTTTGAAGCAGTGATAACAACAACACCTGCAGGAACTGTTCTCTCCTGGAACCGGGGTGCAGAGCAGATGACCGGTTATCCAAGGGACGAGCTCATCGGAAGCTCAGCGCTCTCCATCATAACTCCTGAACTGAATGGAGGGCATGATGTGATTCGTGAAACCTGCAATGGTGAAGTGATAAAAGAGCTGAAATTTGTCATAAGGGCAAGGGGCGGAAG
>JAAYPD010000125.1 GCA_012520015.1 Methanomicrobiales archaeon | reverse complement strand
TCATGAGAAAGACCGGGAGCAGTAACTCCACGCTCAATAAAGTCTCCCATCTTCTCAACCAGCACTTCAAGAGGACGCTGAATACCATCATAAATACTGGTCAGAAGCCCTGGTCCAAGTTCAACTGATAGCGAAAGACCAGTATTTTCTACCGGTTCACCAGGCTTGATACCCGAGGTATCTTCATAGACCTGGATGATAATATCCTCACCCTTGATCTTGATGACCTCACCCATCAGCTGCTCATCTCCGACTTTAACCACATCATACATATGTGCGTCGAGATTGACTGCAGTGACGACAGGTCCTGCAATTCTCTTTAAAACCCCTTTGGTTCGTTTTACTTCCACAGATCAACACCCACTGATCGTTTAATTCTCTCCCGCATAGACAAACCGCCTTCCTCCTCACCAAGTGTAATAACCGTCGGGTGAACTGAGTTTTCGAGGGTAGTACGGAGTCGTACTGGAATTTTTGCCATATCGCTGCTGTTTAGAACCAGAATTCCGATTGAACTGTTATCCAAAACCCTGTTTACATATTCAACAACTTTTTCTTCACATTCTGCCGCGTAGGTCTTTGTAATTCCGGCCAGTCTGAACCCAAGGATAAATTCACTATTTCCGATTACTGCGATCTCCATGTTAAATCACCAGGTATCTCTCTATGGTATCACTTGATAATCGGGATTCTTTACCTCGGGCGATTGCCCGTAAATTAAATACTTCGTGTTTTTTCTTCTCAAGAAACACCAGGATAGGATGAATTGAGAATGGATTAATCTTTGAAAGTTGCTCCATTCGTTCGAGCTGTGTTCTTGTAAGTTCAGCATCAACTTCCTGCTCGGATTTTTCCGTTCTTAATTCTTCCAGGGCAACCTGGACTGATTTCCCTTTAATTTTTAATAAAAGGGTATCAATCACTTCATTCCTGTTAGCCATCAGGTTCATCTGCTGCAGCTCTTCAGGTGTAAACGTGGCGCCAGGTATGAAAAATTTCCTTGCATCTTCTTCACTCCCGTCACCTCTCATCCGAAAGAGCGTCTTGATATTTTTCACATCAATCTCCAGCTGGACAAACTTCAGGAACTGGTCCCCTCCTTTTAAGCCTTTATTTGCTACCTGAAGAAGATCTGCATATAACCGTTTGTACAGTTCGTTCTCAAGTTTGGAGAATGAACCGATAGAGCAGCCTTCAGAGATCTCGGCGGCGATTATCGGGTACATCTTCCATGACTTGAGTGAATCCGCAACATTTTCGCAGTTTTCTTCTTTTAATATCCGGTCAAGAATTGTCCGGTCAAGGCTTCCGGCTGGAATGAGCACTTCTTTAATCTTTCCTTCTTTCAATCCCTGCATCTTCCCACGAAGAATCGTAAGGACATTATAGATATCCCACCTGCGCAGGTATGCCATTGTGAATTCTTTCAGGGCACCAGGAGTAAGATCAATGACCCGCTGGTATTCTTTTGCCAGGTTCCAGGAAAGAGCTTCTTCAATCAGATCAATACCTTCAAAAGAGGTTCCCAGTTCATCAACCTCTTTCTGATATTCTGTCTCTCCAATCAGACGAATTATCTCAGGAAGACTCATATTGAGTAACCTTTGATACTCTTCAGGGGGAAGCAGTTTGGCTTTCCTGACACGCAAACGTGTGCTTACATAAATATAAGGAGCCGGACCGCCACGGTAATGAGCCATTTTTTTCCCCTTGTGATCATGCGAAGAGCAGATCTGATGCGTCTTTTAATCCTGATTCCCAAACCTGGTTTAGGAAAGTTCGATAACTATAGTCTACCTGTAATTGACCATCATCACTTTCGACTATAACTCCACCGTCAATTTCGATGACTGAGCCAAATTTATATGCAGAGAACTCGGACTCTTTCAGAAGTTTTTTAAGGATCTTTTCATCGCGCAAGGCGCAGCTTACTTTTCCTTTTGGAATCTCCCCTTCTGCTTTTTTAAGCATAGAAGTGATAGCTTCCTTGTGAAAAGACTCAGGCATTTCCAAAATTTTTTCAAGTGCCTGGCTGTAAACCTGGTCCATCAGATCCTTTTGTGTATTTAGTATCTGACGTTTTACGACCAGATGGGCTGCTGCCTCCTCCTGAGAAATGATTTGGGAGAGATTTTTCTCCACATCATCTTTCACAGACTGTTTAAGCAGTTCAATCTCCTGCTTTGCAGCCCCAAGTAATTCATCTTTTCGTGAATTACCGCCCTGGATGATAGCTTCCGCTTCATTTCGTCCTTTTTCTTTGATCTCTGCAATGACTGCATCCAGTCCCATGTTTTTTCCTCATTTACTGGAACATGAGAAGAAGTGCAACAACAAGACCAAAAATTACGATAGTTTCTGGTAAAACGGTAAAGAGGAGTGCGATACCAAATATATCTTTATTTTCTGCAACTGCTCCCACTGCTGCTGCACCGATACTCATTTCACCGATTCCTGCACCCAATCCCGTAAGACCAACTGCGATTCCTGCTCCGATTGCTTTTAATCCTGCTGCTGATGCCTGTGCTATTTCAACTGTCATAGTTTCTGCTGTCATAATTTTTCACCTTAATTTTTTATTTAATTTTGTTCAGTTAACTTTCTAATCATTCCAAACGGGCTGTATTTCTTCCCGCCTCCACGGTAAAACTTTGTAAAGAATTCGACATAGTGAAGACGAAGAGGATGTAATCCGCCACCCAGAAGACCTAATGCGGTGTTAAGGATGTGACCAAAGAGGAATACTACCAATCCTGCAATGATAAGGATAACACCTAGGATTGAAAGATTTGCCAGTTGTGGATTAATAATCATGTCAATAGCGATGAAATTAGTAACCATCGCTATAGCGACGGAAGAGAGACCGACTGCAATCAGACGGGTATATGATAATACATTACTGATGATTGTCGGAATTTCCAAAAGATCCAGAGCATTTTCTCTTGCGATGAACACAAGACCCAGTACCAGGATAACAATCCCTGCGATGGTTGAGATGTTTAAACCGGCAAAAAGCTCCGGCGTTCCTGATAAGTCAGGCATTAACGGGATTGTGAAATTTGCCCAGATTGCGATGAGGATGCCCCACATTACCATGATCCATCCAATGTTTGCAAACATTTTCAGGTTCCCGTGGTGGCCTTTTTCCATAACTGCTGCATTGCGAACTCCCCAGAGTCTTGCAAGAGTGATATGCAGTATACCAATCCAGATAGACAATACAAGCAGTTGTGGAATATGCGATACATGCTCAGCTGCTGCCACTCCATGTTCTGCCGCGCCTGATCCACCGACGTTAATGTGGCGCGAAAGCCAGAACGGTTCCCATGGAAGTGAAAAACCAAAGATTTCTGCGAAGAAAATCCCGAAAAATATGCTGCTGATACTACAGTTACGCAATATTGCAATTAACTGCATCCCTGCTTCGCTGCCCCTGACAAGGGAACGAAGACCTAAGGACATAACCAGGAGAACAGTACCATATCCAACATCTCCCAGAATAAGTCCGAACATTATCGGAAATACTATGGCCATCAGCAATGACGGGTCCAGTTCTGTATATCTGGGACGTGAATAAAGGTCCATGAACAACTCGGTCGGGTGTGCAAAATCCGGGTTGTGATATTCAACCGGAGGCATCTCATTGTAGTCCTCAACTTCAAGTTCAGAGACATACACTTTGCCTGCACATACCTTGTCCATGTTTTCAAATACTTTTGAAACCTTGCTTGATGGAACCCAGCCGGTTACGGAGAATGCATGTTCAGAAGTAGCAAACCGTAAAGGTGCCTCTGCCTGCTCTACATCTCCTGTCAGGAATTCTTCCGAAGACATCAGGAAAAATTCATGCCGGTTTTTAATTGTCTCCATCTGTGCAGAAATTTCTGCAATCTCCTTTTTCAGTTCCTCGATCCTCTGTCCATATTCCTGAATGATCTGGGAAGCAGATCCTGATTCCTGGGGTATCTGGATCTTCTGAAACTGGAATTCAAGTAGTTCCTTCTCTGCTGTTGAAACATCTGAGTTTTTTACTGCCAGGATTGTTAAATTGCTGGTTTTTGAAGAGCTCTCCCATTTTTCATGGGGAACTGACAGATTAACCGGCTCTTTTGCATACCCGGCGATGAAACTGATGGTATCAAAGCCCTGCAGTAGTTCCAGTGGCGCAGGCGCATCAGTAAAGGGACGTAATGAATCAATTTTCTGTTCATATTCCTTGGTTGCTGACTCCAGCCTGTTTCTGTTTGAAAGGAGTTTTTCAACCTCTTCGGCAATGGCAGGAAGATCCTGCTCAATCCGTCGTTTAAGTTCAAGAATTGATGAACGTTCTGATTCATTTATATCATCTTTACTGATACCAAATGCACTGGCAATTGATCGTATCTTCACAAGTGCCGCGGATGTAACATCGGCCCCGGCAAGTGGCATACCAATCCTGAACCCTTCCCATTCGTCATCTCCCTTCTCGATGTAATCATCGATATGAAAGATGTTCATCCGGTAAAGTTCAGTTATGACTGGCTCGAGTTGCTGCTTGGATGCGACGATGAGCAGTCTGCTCATTGACTCAGGATGAAACATGGAGCTGCTCCCGGAACCGTGAAACGAGCAGGTCAACCGCTTTTGGCAGATTTTGCCGCCCCTTATTTTCCAGAGCCATTGCTTCAGCCTTTCCGTCACTGACAATCCGCTGATAACGGTTATCAGCTTCTTTCCGTGCATCTGCAATCCGCTGTTTTTTGAACTCTTCAGCATCTTCACGGGCCTGCTGGATCATGTTGTCTGCCTCGAGTTCGGCACTGGTTGTAATTGTTTTGCGCTTTTCCTGTGCCTCTGAAATCATTTTTTTGTAGTCTTCTTCTGCAAGTCTGATATCCTTCAAGACCTCAATTTTCATCCAACCCTCCTCTCATTGATGGTACATTACTAAAGTGGACAGTCATGAGTATATTTGTTATTGTTTTAACTCCGGAAGTGAATCAGGAATCATCTGAGCTTGATCCCACAGCAGACAGAAAGAGCGGGGGCAAGGCGGGTCCAACAAAAATTAATAGGGTTCCATGATGAGATAATGTGTAGGAACTAAACAGAGGGATTGAATATGGAATTATCATCAGAGGTCTCTTCAATTATTACACATATTAAAAATGGAAGGTTTGATGCCAGAATTTCTCCCTCTGCCCTTACTGACGGAACCGGAGATCTTGCATCCCTGATTAATGAAATACTGGACCTCTGCCAGCATGAAATTGTCAGGGTTACTAAGGAACATGATACTAAGGTCAGCGAATGTGAAGAGTCATTAACCGGTTTAACAGAATCAGTAAACGAGATCGTCAGCGCGATAAGCCGGGCTGGTAATGGAGATATCACGAAAAAGGTCCGGTTTGCACATGAAAGCAAAGATCCTGCACTGAAAAAACTTTTTCATGACATGCAGGAGTCACACGATAAGTTAATAAGCGCACTACAAAATCTGCATGGAAGTGTCTCTGATGCAGCAAAAAGCATAGCGGATGGGAAGCTTGATACTAATATTGATTTGGCCCGGCACGCCGGAGTATATAAGGAGATCGCATCAGATCTCAATATTCTGATCGGATCATTTACCTGCCCGGTAAATGAGACCATTCGTGTTTTATCTGGATATGCATCTTATGATTTTTCTACAAAGTTTGAAGAATCAGTTCAATGCAGGGGTGAATGGGGAGAGTTGAAGAATTCTTTAAATGCTATTGGTAACCAGGTTCATGACGCTCTCCGGATCATTAATGACCAGGTTGCTGACCTGTCCGAAAATGTTGATCAGGCAAATGCCAGCGTACAGAAAGTTGCCAGCAGTTCCCAGCAGGTTGCGAGGAACTCGAATGCTGTATCTGAAAATACCGAGCAGAGTGATGCCGGTGTAAGACAGGTCCTTCGTGCAATGGAAGATCTGTCAGTGACGGTCGGAGACGTATCCCAAAAGGCCGAGTCTGTTTCGCGTCTTGCTCATGAAGGAACGGAGATGGCAAGGGAAGGATCGGACTTTGCAAAAAAAGCTGAGCAGGGGATGGACCTTATCATCTCCAGCGCTGAAGAAGCTGACCATCTTATCGGGGACATACAGGGCGAGATGAAAAAGATAAATGAGATTGTCCGTTTGATAACTGATATTGCAAACCAGACCAATCTTCTGGCGCTTAATGCTGCAATTGAAGCTGCCCGTGCTGGTGAGATGGGTAGAGGTTTTGCCGTGGTTGCCTCAGAAGTCAAAGCCCTTGCCCTCGAGTCCCGCCAGTCCGCAGAGAAGATAACCGATATGATAAATAATCTTCAGAAGCAGTCCCGGAAGGCAGCTGATGCAGTAAATGGCGCCACCCTGGCGGTTCGTGATGGTAACATCCTCTTATCTGACACACTCGCGGTTTTTGGCCGGCTGGCTGGTTCTGTGGAAGAGATATCTATGAACATTGAACAGGTTGCAAGTATGAATGAAGAGCAGGCTGCTGCTGTCGAAGAGATAACAAGCAGTATGCATGAAGTGTCTGCAATGCTGAAAGATACTGCTAATGAAGCTGCTGACTCTGCCAGGGCAACGAGTGAAACTTCTACTTTTATTTCACAGCTTGAGACAATTGTGGATCAGGTTGCCGATATTGCAGACCAGATTTCAGGATCAATGAATAGATTCACGTTCTGATTCATCGCGCAGAAAAACCTTTGGTGGCCCGGGTATTTCTTTTTTCCCTGGTCAAGATCCGGCATAAAAATTTTCCAGGAGATAGGAACCTTTTATTACTTTTCTTATACACCTATAATTAACTGGATCATTCCATGGGCTTGTGGGGGGCTGTATGGATTTAGCTGAATCTATTTTAAATGAACTGGTGACACTTCAAAGGAAAAATGAAGAATTATTAAGAATAGTCAGCCGGCTTGAGCACGAATCTGACGTAATTATCAGGCAGTTTGAAGATAAAATTCTTGAATTAAATAAAGATCTGAAAAAGGCACTGGATCAATCTGTAAAATCCGAAAAAAGGTACGAGCTACTCAGTCGGGAGAAAGAAAGAGAGAAAGAATCCTTTGAAAAAGATAAAAAAGAACTTGAAGAAGATTATTCCGGCAAAATCCAGGATTTGAAGACCACAATTAATCAGAATACAGATTTAATACGGGAAAAAGATGCTCAAATACAAACGCTCACAGGCCAGGTAGAGGATCTGAAGAGCTATGCGTCTCTTAAGGCAGAAGAGTACTCATCAGAAATAAAAAACCTGGTAAGCCTGCATGAATCTGAAATAACTAAATATAAAATAAAAATTGATGACCTCCACCTGGAGTACCAGGAGACTGTCTCAAGGATTAAAGAGGATGTTGCCAGGAAAGAGCAGGAACTCCGGGCCCTCGCCGGTGACCTTAAAAACAGGATTTCAAATGAGAAAAAAGTGCAGGAAGAAAGGGGGAGGGAAAAGGCAGAATATGATGCCAGGATAGCTGAATTCCAGGTCCTCCTTGACAAGACAAAGGAGGACTATTTAAAACTTCAATCCAGGTCTAATGAAGAAGCACAAGAATATAAAGAAAAGATTCAGGATCTTGTAACTGAACTGGAAGGCCTCGAAAAAGAAAAAAGTGTAAAGGAATCTGAATTAATACAAAAACTTGAGCACTTTGAAGCCGAGATTCGGAGTTTACAGGAACGATCAGCCATTGATCAAAAGTCAATCGGGGACCTGACAGATGAAAATAATAATCTGGTTAAATTAACCGAAGAGCTTCATGCAGATATTTCAAGTAAAGACGAGCAGATGCATGAACTTCATGAGACGATCTCCACACTTAAATCAGAGATAAAAGAAAATTGTTCCAGGTTTGAATCTGAGCTCACTCTGAAAGATGATGAGTTGACAGGTAAAGAGGCACTCATATCAGAACTGAATAATAATCTGAAGATTCTGGAAGAGAAGATCCTGACAGATGAAGCAGCACATAATAAAGAGGTTTTGTCATTTACTGAAAAGATCGAGGAACTTAATAATCAGCTTGATGCCAGGAAACAATCATACAGTGAAGAGATTTCCAGGCTGTCCGTGCGGATGGAAGAAGTATCACAAGAGCTTGAAGACTTGATTCACGTAAAAACAGAACGTGAACATGAGTTCAGGAATGAGATAACCGGTCTTCATGAAGAACTTATCAGGAGAAAAAAAGAGTGGAAAACAAAGCTTGAGTCTGTTGCCCAGGAGATTGCTGAAAAAGATCGACACATCACGCTTATCAGTGGAAATAATGAGGCACTTCGCACGGAGATGGAACGTGTCAGAACCCGTCTTCTCATGCTTGAAAAAACCACTCGTGAAGATAAAGAAGAACCGGTCCATGCTTTATACCGTCAGATACAAAATCTTTCCGGAAAACTTGCAGAAAAAGAGTCTGAAAAGGCAGTATTAGCTTCAAGAATAATCCGCCTGGATACCGAAAATACTCGCCTTGCCCAGCTTCTGGCAGATTCTGGTTCTTCTCCTGACTCACAAAAAGGAAGAGAAGAGGTAATCAGTGCAGGAGTAAAAACACCATCTCCCGCATTAATCCGATCCGAAATCTTCACGTACCTCGCAAATCTTGATGATCCTTTGCATGCCATGGAGGCTGCTGCATCAATTCTCAGATTAGGCCCGCAGGTTACCGACATTCTCATACCTTTGTTATATGAAGGATCACAAAATCGCAGGGCCTGGATTGCTGCATTATTGTATGAACTAAATGATCCCCGCACAACCAAACCACTGTCTGATCTTCTTGAAACAACTGAGATCGGTCTGAGAGAGTTGATATGGGACACCAGGCTTCGATTCAGGGAATGGAAGCGTGCAGGAGTATCATCATTAACAGCCCAATAAGAAAGGTTACTGGATTAGAACATGAAGTTAAAGGCGATTAATGCACCGATAATAAGTACAGAACTGTGCTTTACACCTGCTTTTATCGAGGACTCTCCCATTAATCCTGCCATCAGCCCTGAACACAATCCCTGGATAAGACATATGTGGTAAAGCAGCCGATCCATCGTGATTAAGGATGTGGATCCCAGGTTTGCGAGTGGTCCGGCCATTGCAAGACCTTCTTTACTCTGTTCTGCCAGAACTGTAAGAAACTGGGTAGTGATTACTCCAATAACAAAGATAAAGACGAAGAATGAAAGGTAAACGATTGCAGTATATATAAACATCTCTGAAAACCTGTCACGTCTCAGGTTTTCTGACATTCGCGCGTCATTTGCCGCAATCCGAAGAAGAGAAGAGATTGAGCTGCTCATGGTTGAAGCGCGGGTAATAAGAGTGACAGTTCTTGCGATCAGCGGAGTTCTGACCCGGCGTTCAAACCGTATCAGGGCATCTGAAAAATTGGCTCCCCATTCTATGTCCCTGTGAATCCTGCTGATCTCATAACCCAGAATTCCAAGGTTAGCCCTTGCAATCACGGCAATCGATTGTGTAAGGGTAATTCCTACCTCGTTTATCCCTGCCATCCGATCAAGAAAATCAGGGATCATTGATTCAAGCGATCGAATTTTCTGGTTCCACCGGGTATAAAATATTGCAAAAGGAATGAAAGTTATCAGGAGCGCAATCATCAGTTGATCGTCAACATAATTGATATTGTCTTCAAGTGTCCCAACAGGTATCGTAAGAAAGATGTAAATGACATAGGCCAGGGCTACAGGCACACTTAAGTAAAATGATAGCTCCGGGTTCTGAATAAATCCCTGGACAGGGTTTGCAAGCCATCTCTTTAAAGGCTTGATCTTTTCAAACCTTGCAAGAGCAGTGAATAGATGCTCTTCGTCTCTGTCATCTTTAATCCTTACATCTGAATACTGGTTTAACCACTTAGCAGATACGTACCTGACAACATTCTCATCTTTAATTGAGATAGTGTCGATCATCAGGATAAAGATTGCAGCACCAATAGGCAGGACAGCATAACCTATAAGTGACAGCTCCAGGATGGCTGATGATCCCATCATTCCCATAACAACAAGGATTACAATAAGAAATAACGGCCCAGCGATAAATATCGTAACATATATCTCGGCAACAAGGCCAAGGAACTGAAGAAACTGTTTTTGCTCAAATTTTGCTTCTTCCTGAAGAATGTAGACCCGATCCTGCAAAAACTGTGCCAGGTTTCCTCCGCTCTCCACGGTTGATACAAGATCCTGCAAAAAATCCCTGAGTTTTCTGCTTGGAGTAGTCTCACTCAGATGTTTTAGTGCATTAATAATATCGTATCCAAAAAAATCCGCATCCCTTACCGCCAGCCTGAATTCCAGGGAAACCTCTCCGTAAATAGCTGCCATTTCTGAGAAGGATCGTAAGATAGTGATGATCTCTGCTCCTCCTTTTCTCATGGCGTACATGTAAGAGACTGCATTTGGAAGCCCGATTGTAATCTTTGTCTCCCTTGATTTTTTTGCAATGGAAGGGTAGAGTGTAAATCCCCAAAACCCGATAAGACTTCCAACAAGAAACAGGATTATTCCAAGCAGGACCTGGACAAAAATGACAATCGGCAGTCCTCCAGTGCCCGGATCATAGGAGATATTTAAGACATTATATAACTCGGGCTTTAACCCAAAGTCAAGGGAGAATAATGCAAAACCAACAATAATTCCAATTAATCCAAATAAGATCCCGGTCCCTATACCTCCGAGGATGGCACGGTTCAGGTACTGTTCCAGGGTAAGACCTGATCTTATCCCGACTAAGTCAATGTGCAGGTCGTGGTATTTCTCCGGGTTTTTGTATACCAGCCAGTTTATTATCCATACAGGAATCATGCTACCAGTTCTGCAAGATCATCGAGATTTTCTATAACATTGTTCTTATCTATATAATAAGCCTGGATAACCTTGGTGAAGTTGACATAATCCCTGATATTTTGTTCTTTTACAGACTGCAGAACCTGTTTTCTCCTGTCCATCTCTTCAACCAGCATCTCGGGCCCCCAGCCGTGAAATGCTGCAATGTCACCTAGTACCTGTGATCTTCCGGTATAGCTGAAATCGTCGGCAACTGGATCATATTCAAAAACGGTATTAACCATGATATTTCCAGTTGCAGGGTCTATGCCTGCAATCTCCACTATCTCATCACACCGGCGGACCCTGTCAGGCCCTATCTGTATCTGTTTTTGAATACTCATGATATTGAGTGCCTGAAGCATGTTACGTGGCACGTTCAGGGGCTCATTCTCAAGACGGTGAATTGCCGCATCAACACTTCCTGCGTGCATGGTAGAGAAGGTGGTATGCCCTGTATTCATTGCCTGGAATAATGTCTGGGCTTCATGACCTCTGACCTCTCCAACAAGGATGTATTCAGGCCGCTGCCGCATTGCCGCTTTTAACAGCATGAACATGTCAACATGCGCCCCGCCACCTTCAGCTACTACCTCCCTTGTAACACTTGCAATCCAGTTCTCGTGAAACAAGGTAACCTCCCTGGTATCTTCGATTGAAATTACTTTTGCCAACGGGGGAATAAATAGTGATACAGCATTTAATGATGTCGTTTTTCCTGAAGCAGTCCCGCCAATGAACACAAGGCTCATATTGTTCTCGATCGCCAGCCAGAAGTAAACAAGCATATCTATGTTGAACGTGTGCAGATCCATCAGGTCTACTGGTGTAAATGGGGTTTCCCGGAATTTTCTGATTGTAAATGATGTGCCACGGGAAGTAACTTCAGTTCCGAATGTCAGTTGCAGCCGTGATCCGTCCGGCATCGTAGCATCGATGATCGGATTTGCTGAAGAGATATGTTTTCCAGACCGCTGGGCAAGCGTGATTGCAAGAGAGATTAATGAGTTGGTATCAAAAGAGATATTTGTCTTAATGTTCTGTTCTTTTCTGTGGAAAAGAAAGATGGGAACATCATCTCCGTCACAGGAAATATCTTCAATCAGGGGATCGATCATCAGGGCATCTATACGTCCCCATCCCAGGTAATTTCGAATAAGGTAATATTCAATCTTAAAAAGTGAGCTTTTTTCCAGTTGCAATCCATAATAGTCAATAAGATAAGTTACTTTTGAAATTAGCAGTTTCTCTCTCTCTATTCCCAGTTCCTCGTCGGTCAGAATGAGCACATCCCGGAGATCTTCGTGAATGCGTTCAAGAAGTTCATATTCAAATGGTGTAAGTTCAGGTTCAAATAGCAGATATTCTCTCAGCTTGGATTTGACATTATGGGCGATGACAACCTTTGCAAGCCCTGATTTTACCCAGTATTCCTGTTTTGACTCATATGGGTATTCAAGCCTGATGTCAAGAAGGCTTCCGTGTTCCTCAAAGTTGTACTCTTCAATTCCCCTCTTATGGGTAAGACTTAATTTTTTCAGAAGATTTCGTTTATAACCTGGCTCTGCACTTTCTTTCTCGGTTTTGAATGTTCCTTCAAGGTCTTTTTCAACGGCGGTGATTTCTTCTTCCCTGCCGATCAAAGGTAGTTTTATCCTTGTTATTGCTGTTTTTTTCCCGCTATCCTTTTCGGATTCATTTTTTTCAAGACTGACATGGGGGACTTTTATTGAACCTGGCTCTTTTTTACCCGGCTTTTTGATAATTTTTTTAACTTTATCTGAGCTTTGCAGGCCTGCCGCGGAGGAACTTTTTTTGCCGATGCTTATACTTGGCACTTTAATTTTTATTGCCCGTCGCTTTTTCTTCTTATTTTCTTTAATATTTTCTATATCTGAATCCCCCAATTATATCCCCCCGGTTTTTATCTGCCATTGGCTCCCCCGGCACCAGCTAAATTATCATATGATATCAAAACATAAAAAAGATACAATGCATGATAATGGGGTAAGGTTCAACCTTTTCAATAACATTATTATGTGGCAGACTTTATTCCATCAGGGGTACATTCCTCTATCCAATTCAAAGTCTTAATTTGTTATTGCTGATGAAATACATTAACCGGATCTTCGAATAATGACAAATCCAAGTATTGAACAACATATGCCGACCGGATTAACAACTCTTGATCCGGTTTTTGACGGAGGTATTCCTCCTGGTTCTGTAGTGCTTTTAAAAGGGGACATCGGTTCAGGCAAGGTTGAATTTGCATACACCTCGATGATTCAACTTTCCCATCTTATGAACCGTGAGCCTAAGGATGAGAAGACGCTCATCCCTAAAGAGATTAGATATATCACAGTAACCAAGAGAAAAGAATCGATCCTTAATGAAATATCGATGTCATTTCACAAAGACCTCTTATCGCGGATAGATAACATTCACTTTGGAGATTTATCTGACATCTATTTTGATGCAAGTCTTGTTCCGATCTCCTGGTACTCCGAGTATGATGACATTATTGAACGGATGACTGCGCGCCGGAAAATTCGCGACAACCTTCTGACGACCCTTTCATTCACGCTTAATGAAGTTCCTGAGAAAAGTCTCGTTATCATCGACTCACTGACCGAGATCGCAACCCAGTATATTGCAGCAGGTAAATGGCCGGATCTCTCTGCATATCTGAGAGGTATGCAGCGTGTTGCCAAGAAATGGAACACTTCATTTTACCTGATTCTGACAAAGGGGATTCTCAACCAGTACCAGGAGATAGAGGTTGCTGATGCCATGGATGCCGTTATTCACTTCAAGTGGGAAGAGTCATCCAGTGCAAAAAGGCAGCGTGTTCTTTATATTGAAAAGTTCAGGGGCGTTATGATCCATCTTGAAGATCGCGACCTTGTCAAATTTGCTGTAAAGATTACTCCGGAGCGGGGGTTTGAAGTGAGCAATATCAGGGTGGTAATATGAGAATTCCACTAATGAGCATCCCAAGGTTTGGGTTTGGAATTAAAGGGCTTGATGAAATGCTCTCCGGAGGCCTGATAGAAGGGACGGTCTCTTCAATCATCGGAGCATATGGTACAGGAAAAACCAACTTTGCACAATATTATGTCTGGCAGGGTCTTATCCAG
>JAAYPD010000124.1 GCA_012520015.1 Methanomicrobiales archaeon | reverse complement strand
CTTACAAAGAAGAACTTCTCATTGTTCCAACCCTCGAATCAGTTCCTGATTTTGTTGACCGGATATATGCAGTAAATGATGCATCGCCAGACAATACCGGTGCCCTTATTGATTCATATACAAAGAAAGACAGCAGGGTAGTTCCAATTCATCATCCAAGAAACAGGGGTGTAGGGGCGGCGATCATATCCGGATATAAGCAGGCCCTTGCTGACGGGATGGACTATGTTGCAGTAATGGCCGGGGATAACCAGATGGACCCTATATTTCTTCCTGAGCTACTTGATCCTGTTGTTGACGGGGTCGCAGACTACTCGGTGGGGAACCGGCTGGTGAATGAAGAGTTCAGAAGAGGCATGTCAAAGTGGCGTTTTATCGGGAACTCGATCCTCACTCTGCTTACAAAGATTGCATCAGGGTACTGGCAGCTGATGGACCCCCAGAATGGATATACTGTCATCTCAAGACGTGCCCTGGAAACTATCTCTCTTGACGCCATTTATCCAAGGTACGGTTATTGTAATGATCTTCTTGTCTGGCTGAATACATTCGGTTTCAGGGTAAAAAATGTGCCACATCCGGCAAGGTACGGACTTGAACGTTCGAAGATAAAGTATTCTACGTATATCGTCAGGTTATCCTGGCTTTTGTTGAACGCGTTTATCTGGCGGCTCAAGACGAAATATGTTCTCTTATCATTTCATCCATTGGTATTTTTTTACCTGGCTGGGGCTTTATTTACGTTTTTTTCGGTGCTCTTCGGACTATATGCAATATGGTTCAAGTTTATCATGGGCAATCCCATCTTTGTGCCAGGAGTTGTATCGGTAATAGTATTTGGTATTGGCGTCCAGTTTTTGCTTTCCGCCATGACTTTTGATATGCAGGAAGAGAACAAGGGAACATGGTATAACTAATGATTTTTGCATACCTGTACGATCTGGAACCAGGAGAGCACAGAAGATCCATTCACAGATCTGTGACAAAAAGGACCGTGAATGATATCCAGAAATTTTATGTTCTTATCACACCCACCGCTACTTACTCTGCTGTTCATGTTCGGGAAGACTGTTCATTACAATATAGGGGATAACACTTATGGTTGCACCGATTGAACTGGGGTTAATTCTTACAGGCAAGGATCGTGTTGATTTCGAAGAATACCTGGAAAATCCTACTTGCACAGAAGAAGGACTAAAGCTGCTTCGGGAGGCAGAGGAATTAGCGAACACCTGGCTTTAGAAAACACGCCATCAAAAATATCAGATCAGGAACTTGAAGTAAGGGAATTAACCTCAGTTGATCAATTATTCGGATTTGAATGCTCATATACTGATTTTTTATCTGTTACAAAATATTTATTATGGATTATAAATATATGTCCATCTGTTATTGTCCATCACAGGGGGCTTCTTTATGAAATACCAAAATATTATTGATAAAAGTTGTCTTGTACTGTTTATCCTGAGTATAACACTTCTTTGTCCATGTATTGCGGCTGGATCTGACATCATCTCACCTGCAGTGTTTGAGTCAGGGTATTTCTATCCTGTCGAATCAGGAGAGATAACTTCTGCAACTGAAGGGGTGCAGGCTGACTCACTCACACCGCCGGTTGCAATGTTCTCATTAAGCCAGTCAGCAGGTCCGGTTCCTCTGACTGTTCAGTTTACAGATCATTCGACCGGAGACCCTGCACTATGGGGATGGTATTTCGGTGATGGTGGAACTTCCAATGAACAGAACCCTGAACATACCTACACCACTCCTGGTGTGTATCCGGTCGGGCTCCTTGTCTCCAATAGTGCCGGGTATAACAAGACATTTGTTCCCGGACTGATTCAGGCACAAAATCCTGTTCCCACCCCTGCACCGGTGCCAAAACCAGGCATGTACCCACCGGCTGCATCATTCATGGGAACACCAGTAACCGGCCCGGTCCCGCTCACGGTTCTGTTCATCGACACATCTGCAGACAAACCTGCATCATGGGCATGGTATTTCGGTGATGGCAGTTATTCACCAAGGCAGCATCCCTATCATACCTATACCCGTCCAGGGGTATACCCGGTATCGCTCACCGTGT
>JAAYPD010000123.1 GCA_012520015.1 Methanomicrobiales archaeon | reverse complement strand
TCTTGCCAGTTTGCTGTAGTCGGTATAGTACCCGTAATGGGTCCTGTCGCCAAGTGCCCGAAGTTCTACGACCGAACCTTCCCGGAAGAGGAGAGATAAAGCATTTTTTATGGACTCTTCGGCATTCATGGCTTCTCCTCCTCCAGGTCTTCGTTACTTTCATCGCTGATGTCCCAGACAAGGGAGGAAGGTCTTACACCATCCTTTCTACTCCAGCCGGGGTACATCCCGTTCATTGCAAGGGTGATGATTCGTCGCTGTCCGATCCTGCACCGGCCGCTCAGTCCCGGATACTGGTCAGGATGCTCATTTATCTCGTCTTCTATCCGACGCCTTGAGATGAGGGTGTCACCTGGTTTTCCGGCGGAAAGGGCCGCTCTCCTGATTTCAGGCATGTACCTGCTTATCATGACCGCCCCTCCCTGATGAAGATCGCTCCGCCTGGGAGGATATCGTACCTGGATCTTCCACCTGGATGATAGAGCCAGATTTCGGTCTTTCCAGGGACTATCTGGTCAAGGACAAGGGCAGAGGTCCTTCTCACCTCGTCATGGCAGGTCCTGATATCTGAAGTCCTCGCAGTTCGAATGATAAGCCCAAGGACATGATCACGGTTCCAGGCGATGATATCAAATATCCGGTCCTTTCCACAGCAACGGCCGGTCAGGTACCCTCGTCTGCTAAGTTCACCGATGGCAGACCATATGGCACATCGCCTGGTTTTAGTCTCAGACGACATGAATGCCCCCGGTTTTCTCCGATGGAAACGATAATATTCGTAAAAATCTATAGACTATAACTGCCCCTGCCCTGATCGTCCTGCCGGCAAGCTGTATGATTGAGGGGGGGTTTGTTCTTTTCAATTCTCTCCGTTTTTTCATGTTCTACTTCACCTTTGCATGTTCTGATTTTTGTTGCTTTGCATTTGTTCCCTGGCATCAGGGATGATACCAGGGGGTTTTCGGGAAACTCACCCAGGTGCTGGCAACAGTGATGAACTGTTTTTGGAGGAAAAACAGTCCTCACAACAAGGTTGAATGAAGGGGTATATTAACTTCAGGGGTGCAGGGAGAAAGTAAAAATGAAGTTAAACAAGCAGAGAATATGGCAGAACCAGGTGATCGGAGGACGGATTGAGGGAAAATCAGACCCCCTCCGGATCGCCTCTGGTATTTAAACGGACATGATTTGATCTTCGGAGTGGGTTGATGAGAGGATATAAACTTGAAAAAAGGGAGCGGGCAAATGTTGCTTGGGATATGCCTGGGTCGGTGTTTTGGTGGGGTGCCGGGAGGGGTCTGTTTTAGTGATCTGTCATCTCAGCCGGTACCCTGATATTGCGCATGCATCGTAAGGCTACACAATTGTGTATCGGCAAATGGCTTGTAATTATCGGGATAAAATGAAAAATTCTTCCATGGTGTCATAGTCATAAGCAGTCTCTCTGCATTCCTGCATAGAGTCAGGAGACTTCCGGTAAAAGGAATTCTTCCCATGAGGAGAATGCCGGTATACGCGGTCATCATTCCAGTATGAGTAAGACTGGAATACGAGGATCATGTATCAGATGCAGTCTGAAAACCTGGAGCTCAATTCATAATCATTTATATGTGAACCAATGATTATTCATATGAAAATTGATAATAGAATCATCAAATTCCTCAAAAAATTAACGGTTGAAATAAAAAATATCGGAACATAAAATTTATTCGAATATATATATATCATTTTCCAAAATGAAATCGTAAACTTTATCATATAAAAAATTTCACTTCCTGTCTTAGGGGAAACACATGAATGGGTTAGATGACCTGAACATGAGTAAAAAGTTACTCATACTTGTTGTTGTTGGGATTGCATGCACCCTTGTTGTCGGGTATTTTGGTATATCCGGCTCTGGGACGGTAAACGAGATGCTGGATGAACTGTATGATATTAAGTATACTCACACCGTCCAGGCAGAGGAAGCCCTTATCGAGATGCTTAAATTCTCAGGCGGAATGGGCAATTATATAATTGCATTAGACAAGGCCGAAATGGACCGGATTGAAAAGGAAGAAATGGTACCAGCAAAAGACGCGTTTAACAAATTGATTGCCGAGTACGAAGCTTTGGGAATGACCGAAGAGGGAAGAGTAGTAATGGAGGATCTAAAAAGACAAAGCCGTGAGTACTTTGAAATAACTCAGAAGGTGGCTACTCTAACCTATGAAGGAAAAGACAAGGAATCCGTTGACCTGCGGGTAAACGAGGCAGTCCCAAAGCGAAATGAGGTCATGAATTCACTCAAAAAACTCGTTGACATCAATCAGAAGGATGCTTTGGAATATGACGAGGAGTCTGACATTGTTTTTGCCAACACCCTGATGACCATCATCTTTGCCATAATCGCCGGTATCATCATCCTTGCTCTGTCATCCTGGTACATCGTCCGAAACCTTACCAGGAGATTTGACATCCTGCTTAATGGAATGAAAGAAGTCGGCGACGGCAACCTTGCATTCAGGATCAACATGGAAGGAAGGGACGAACTCTCGGTCATCGGTTCTTCATTTGATGAGATGACCGTAAACCTTGAGAGACAGACCAGGGAGATCCAGGAGAACCTTGAGAAATCCAACCGTGCAAACCAGGAGATAGTGGCAGTTGCAGGGGAGATAAATAAAGGTAACCTTGATGCCATGATCAGGACCGAAAATTATGATGGCGAGCATCTAACGCTTGCAAATGGAGTCAATGATCTGGTGAAGGCATTTGTCATCCCTTTCCGGGAAGTTGTCAGGATAACAAAGGCATTTGGCGAATATGACTTTGCCGTGGAGATTGATAGTTCCCACGAGGCAGAAGGAGAGTTCTTGGTCTTAAAAAATGCACTGTATGATACAAAGGTAAACCTGGCCAATGCAATGAAAGCCATAAATGGCCAGGTAAATGAACTGGTTGCCAATGCAGAAGAAGCCAATGCAAGCACCGAGGAGGTCGCTGCAAGTGCCAAGACCCTGGCAGATTCATCAGGAGTTGTGAGTGAGAACGCTGAAAAGAGCAGTCATGGCGTAAACCAGGTGCTAAAAGCAATGGAGGATCTGACCACCACCGTCAACCAGGTTGCAACAAAGGCCGACCAGGTCAGCAAACTTACGATGGAAGCCGATGATCTCTCAAAGGAAGGGGCCACGCTGGCTGGTGTTGCAGAGAAAGGAATGCAGGGAATAACCGAGTCAACTAAGGAGACCCAGGTTATAATCGGAGATATCCGTTCCCAGATGGAAGAGATAGGAAAGATAGTGGATCTTATCAGGGACATATCAGACCAGACCAGTCTTCTTGCACTGAACGCCGCAATAGAAGCTGCACGTGCAGGAGAGGCAGGACTTGGATTTGCCGTTGTTGCTGATGAAGTAAAGTCCCTTGCACAGGAGACCCAGACATCGGCAGAAGACATCGCAAACATCATCGAGAACCTTCAGAAACGTT
>JAAYPD010000122.1 GCA_012520015.1 Methanomicrobiales archaeon | reverse complement strand
GATTTTCATCTTCGGCTATGTACTTACATACATGGGCTACACCAGGCGTATATGCGAGTGAAAGATCTTCCCTGGTTTTCACTGGAACTTATGAGCGGACAGAGAGCTTACCATGATGTTCCAGATGAAGTCTGAGCGACTGCCGTGCGATATCTTCCTGATGAGCATCCATGAGATGAAAGTCTCATTTCCCAGATATCAATGTTTGGAGAAAGAATGGAAGGTGGATATCAGGGCTCCCGGTATGGGTTTACAATCCGTATAGTCGGCTTTGCTCCCTGTCCGTTCTGTCTTGGTGAAGCTGTCTGAAATGTCTGCTCTTCAGACATGATACTTGACTTGCTGACTACCATGTATCCACGTGAGTCAAGGGCATACTGAACACCCTCCTGAAGTGTTGCGCGGGTTACGATGTCTTTCAGATCAATACCAAGCTTAACCATCATCATCGCTACTTCAGGCTTGACACCAGTCATAATAACCTGAGAACCAAGTAGTTTTACAGCCGTTGTTGCCTTGATTATATGGGTTGCGACCAGTTCATCGATCTGGGTGATTCCAGTTCCGTCCATTATAATAGATCTGGCTCTCTCCCGGCTGATGGCATCAAGGAGCTGCTCTATCATCTTATTTGCCCTTTCGGTATCGAGTGTTCCGATCATTGGAAGGACAAGGATCTCATCCCAGATCTTGGTAATTGGTGTGGACAGTTCCAGGATTGCGGCACTTTTCTCTTTTATGGATCGTTCGGCTGCAAGCTGATCGGTGATATCTTCAAACCTGACAAGGAACTGATCCTCATTTGATGAACCATACCGTCTCATCATCCCGGCATTTACAACAAAAGTCTTCTTTCCTTCAGGAATGGTGATTTCAACCTCAAAACGTTTAACTTCAGTCCCGGCATTTTTCAGACTATCAATGGTCTGCCTGAATACCTGGACATTCAGCATACCGCCTCCTATATCATACACTGATTTTCCTTCGATATCAGCTCTGCTTACCCCGAATTTCTGGTCAAATGCGCGATTACCGAAGACAACTGCATACTTATCATTCAATACAATAAGAGGTTCATCGATCGACTGAATAATTTCAAACGGATCAACATTGAGTGTCCTGGTTGACATATAGATATTCTTTCTCACGGGTTGATGTTATTACTTTTCATCAGGACTCAAACATCTCCATCAACTATGAATATCTCGATACAGTAGATTAAAAAATCCCATAGTTCCTAACCTCTTTCTATAACGCTCTTCTAAAAAGTTAATCACTTTTTAAATTCATCACACATTTCCATTTGCGCTCAACTCTGCGCGGTTCGGATTGCGGAGACGAAACCATCCTAAAAATACCTCGCTCTGTTCGATTTTTTCTGCTGCGCCCAGCAACCTATCGAAAGGTTTATATAGGCTCCAAAATTCCTCAATATGGCATTATTTGTCGAAAAAAAGCCTAAATCAGACGAATTGGAAGCAAGCGGGAATGGACACCTTGATGGGATTTGTCGCCTCATTGGATCAAACATACCTTTTCCAGAGTTTCCCAGAATTGATACCGAAAAAATCATTCAAGCAAGTATTGCAATTGCTTGTGAAAAAACGTCAATGTCCGGCTTCTGCAAGATGAATTCCGGGATTCCATCACATACTACATGCCTTAAAGCCATTCATCAGCTTGATATGGATGAGATGATCCGTCAGTCTACATTAATGCTAAAAATTGCTGGCAAAAATGTCATTACTCCTGGCAAAGGGTATTATTTTGCCATAGATAAAACTGACGACCCATATTATGGCGAGATTGATAAAACAGAAGGATCTTACACGGTAGGAGGCAAACGGAAAGCATCTACGAATTATTTCTTCTCCTATCTAACCTTATCAATAATCGATACTGATCGCCATATTACCCTCTTTGCCATACCCTGGCAATCTGGAATGAAGAATTGTAAGGCAATCCAAGATTGTATTGATGTTATTTATTCACTTAATCTTAAAATCAAAGGCCTTTGTATCGATAGAGAATTCTATGCGGCTGAAATCTTTTCATACCTTCAATTTGCCAATATACCTCACATTATTCCAGTGAAGGAGCATGGAGTTGAATTAAAAAGTAAACTGAAGGGAACAAAGTCGAATACATTCAAATATTGCTTAAATGTCAATTCAAAAAACCCTGTCGAAGTGACGATAACCGATTGTTTGGTGTATCTCAAAGGAAAAAATGGTAAACACGGAATTAAACACCATGCGTTTGTTGTTTTTGGGTTATCTACTTCTCCCAGGGTGATTAGGACGATATATAAGCACCGTTTCGCTATTGAATCAACATATAGGCTTAGGAATACAACTAAACCAAAAACCTCAAGCAAGGATCCTGTTCTTCGCTATTTTTATACTTTAGTGGCATTTATCTGTCAGAATTGGTGGATATCATTAAAATGGAGATATTTTGTGAAGAGTCAACGCGGACCCAAAGTAGTCGATAGCAAACGCTTTCCGTTTCATCATTTTGTGAAAATCATAATTTCGGAACTACAAGATCACTTTGTTGTCTATCAAATTCACGAAATCGTAACATCAAAATAGATTTATAATATTGATTTCATCTGAAGGATAGGCAAATTTCTCTATTCTTAGCGTAAGCTATTTTGAAATAATCCATACGTACACTGATTTTTTGAAAAAACCTCATTACTGATACATATTAAGGGAGCGGGCACGTGTTGTAATTTCTCCGTGTTGCAATATCTCTTGAACAAACGAATTAAATTAAAAAATAGTTAACATCCACCAATTTTTTTAAAATTGATTCTATGGCAGCCTTTTCTTATAATAATTTAAAATTAGCGTTTTTACCTCAAAAGAGGTTCTTGTGTTAAAAAATTACAATCTATGAATTTTTAACTACTGTCTCATCGTCAATATCACAGGCAATTTCAAGAAGTTCCGCAATAACCAGATCATCAGTCATGGAAGAAGAGCCTCGGAATGCAATCAACTTTTCATATGTTGAATCGCTCAGGGACACCGTGACTGTCATACAAATATATTGTTTTAATGAAAAATATGCATTCCCGTGATGGGTGAACATAACACATATAATTCTCAAATTTGAACGGGAATTATAAGAGTCAGTTATAAGCGTTTATAAATGAATTAAGACCAGGGTCAATATAGATTTAAAAGCAAGGATTCACGTATACCGAGAGTTTGTTTTATCGTACCGTAAAAATTTTCTGAACTCCTCTCTCTGAAGCAGGAAATATACCATGGGTTATCCAATATCCTGATTATCAGAGACACCATACCTCTATATATGAGTCAGTCAACACCATCCTGGAGGACAATTAAAACAAATCTGGCTGGAATGGATGCAAATTCCCTCATATCTCTAATTCATGATCTCTATGCCCTGAATAAGGCGAACAAGGAATACCTGCAGGGGAGAATTGGTGGAAAAGCAGCATATGCCAGTCTTCGTGAGAATGCGGCCAAGAAGATCAAACATGAGTTCTTTCCTGAACGGGGATTTGGTAAAGCCAGAATTGCCCCGGTAAAAAAGGCGATTGCCGGGTATAAGAAAGCTACCGGGGATCCCATAGGGACTGCTGACCTGACCCTCCAGTTTATCGAACAGTTTGTGAAACTTTGCCGGGAATATGGAGGTGAGGAAGAGTCAAAATTAAATTCACTCAGTGTCGCGATGAGAGAATTGCTGAAAATTCTTGAGACCTGCCCAGCAATAATTGAGGTATTGAATATTGAAGAACGGCTTTTAAAGGCGAAGAAAGATGCCTCCTATTTCGGATATGGTATCGAAGATGAAATATTCGATCTTATCGATGATATCAAGGCTCTTGAATAGAAAAACCCGGGAGATTCTGTGGGAACAGACAATATTATAATCTCCCGATATTGTCAATATGTCTATTCCCTTATGTGAGATTTGTTTTCTTTTGAAAACGTTTATCAGGACTTACATGGGGCACTCATATCAAAAGGGTTTAAAAGAGATAATCCTTCAATTCCATCAAAATCCCTGATATTTCAAGTTACCAGAGTAGCATCCAGAAAAATGGCTGTTCCTGCAATCACCGCATCAGGTAGTTTTATTGCTTGTTTCTGGCGGATAGTAATCGCAATATCGGAAATTGGATCCGACAATGAAATAATATCTGCTTCTAAAAGAAGATTTCGGGCCATTGCCAAACCATCGGGAGTCCCATTCTTCCATCCAGGTATTTCAATCTTAGAGATTATTGATACCAAAAAAGATTGATTGCAGATCTCACGAACAATGGAATATGCCCGTTCGGGTAAATCTCCAGCAAGTATATGAATAAGAATATTGGAATCTATCAGGTATTGATTCATTCCCTATCCCATTCATCACGAAGAGATGCTGCCAGCTTATCTGGATGTGCGATAAATTCACGATAAACCCCATAATACTGTGAGATATCACATCTTGATTGCTTATCACAGGGTGTCAGAACCTTTTCCCATATGTCTATCGGAACAATAACGGCGGTTTTATGCCCTGTACAATCATAAATATATTGAATATTTTCAATCATGATACCCTTACTGCCTATCATATATTTACCTGGTTCTCAATATCTCCATCGGTCGGTAAAAATTTTTTCATGCTATTATATAACTCCTAATTGAATTAAAATGTATACAATTAATTCCGAATCTAAATTATCTCATGTTTTCATACTGACTGTCCCTTTTCATAATTTTCATGGGTTTTTGTCAAACTATTATCCCATTTTTCATTGTCCCTCACCCCTTCTCTCACCGCAAATAAAGCAGCCTTCTTCCTCGGCCAGTCCAGGATCATCCCCCTCACCTGCCTTGTCAGGACCACATACTCCTCACCCGTCTGCCCGGTCAGGATTATCCGATCTCCTGACTCTCACAATGTAAGACCATCCGGAGCGATCCCTCCAAACGGGAGAAAAATATCTGCCATAGGTATCACCCCAATCTCTCCGGTCCCATCCAGCATCTTCCGGATAGTATCATTATCTCCTGGGATGAGCCGCCCTGCCTTTTCGTACCTGACCCGGAATGTATCCTTGACTGATATAACCGTAAACATCCTATTGAACTATTGCCAGTCCCTCAAATATCTCCCGGATATACCCGGAATTTTTCTGATACACCACATGGCTTTTCTCAGGAATTCCCTTGAAATTATCACTCACCGTCTTCGGGTCGGTGACGGAGACGATATAGGCATCCAGGAGTATTTCGGTTGATATGCCTTTCTCTTTTAACCTTCTCTGGATGAAGGGTTCATAGTCTTTTCTGATGTTTTTGCAGAGGTTTTGTTTCTCCCGGTCCTTATCGGTGTCGTGGGCAAGTCCGTGAGGATCTAAAAAGACTATCTGCTGGAGGTTTCCTTTTATCATCCAGAAGATGAAGTCAGGATAAAAATAAGCGGTTTCAAAGAGTCCGACTCCAAGCCTTGCACGGTTCCGTAATAGAAAACATTCATACACGGAGTACCGTTCCTTTTCAGATGTGAGGTATGCGGCAAGGTCTATGACGAACTGTTCTTCCCCCTCGTTTATTCCAACAGGTTGTATGGTTAGAATCTCTTTATCTCCGGTCCAGGCGGCAAGGAGGGGCTGGTAGAGGTGTCGGTCCCAGTATACGTTTCTGATGGGGGGATTATTCTGAGCACCGAATATCTCTGACTTTTTAAGAGTTAAGAGATCTTCTACCTCTGATTTGATTCTCGCATCCTTGCTGGATACGGAGATGGTGTATCTGAAGTTGATGTTCGGATGTGTCTCTGATACTACTTCCACGTCAAGGGTCTTCTTTGCCCATTCGTTCTGCATCCGGTGGTAAAAGGCGATTACGTACTTTCTGATTATGGTGGATGCGATCTCTTCAAGGTGGGCAATATCGGTGTATGATCTGGGGTGAAGGAGGTCTCCCCGGCAGTAGAGTTCGTATTGATCGCTTTCGAGTATTTGTCTGAGGGAGGGAATGTCATAGACCAGGTTGTGCCATCCTTTCCTGTGCCGGATCTCATCCAGCGACCAGACAATTCGATCCCAGTTCAGGACATTTATGTATTTGGTCGGGAATTTAGCAGGTTTTTCCCGAATCTGATCATGGATAGCCGTGTAGTCTGTACTCTTTCCAATCTCGACTATCGGACGGAGATCGACGGTGAGATGAAGTGGTTTATCGTAGAGGAGATGGAACCTGATAAAATTATACTCCTTAAAGAGTGAGGGCTCTATCTTTGGAAGATAGAGAGGGGTCTTTGTGACAAGCCGGTTGTCTGGTTTTGTGGGGATCTGGAATACTTTTCTTGCGACCTGGCGAATCTCTTCTCCGACGCCGATAAATTCCCGGAAGGTTGCCAGGTATTCGGCTTCGATACCATAGATGGAGAGGGTTTCAGGGTAGGGGAGATAGTCGGGTGTATCGGCTCCATTCCCGTATCCGGATCGTTTGAGTGAGTTGTCTTTTCCTTTGAGTCTCACTCCCCTGCCAAAGAGCTGGATGATCTCCGGACCTTCCTTCTTGCCGATATTAAAGAGTCCCATGGATGAGACCCGAAATGAGTCCCAGCCTTCGATGAACTTCTTTGCTCCGATAAGGAGGATGATGTCAGGTCGGTTATTGATGGTCGGGAAGATGCTGCCGGTAAAGCTGTCATCTTCCACTTCTATCTTTCCGGTCCCGGACTGGTTTGCTGCGACGAGGTCGGTAAATCCCTTATCATCTCCTATGTTGTTTAAGTCCGAAGGGTTTTCCGTTTCCAAACCGGAGCAATATCTCACCTTCACTTCCCCTGAGTCGTGCAAGGTGAAGCGGGGTTTGTCTGTCGGTCCTGAAGAGGTCGGTGAGGATACTGCTGTAGATCTCTTCGGCGGAGAGGTTCAGGCTCCTGATATATCCTAACATGAGGTCCGGGTAGTTCTTTGCAAAGATGTCCTCGCCGGTGTCTTTGTCGATAAGTCCTGTTTTCCCGGAGAGGAGAGCAGCAATACAGGATATCGCGGTATCTGGGTCGGTGGTGATGGCATGGAGAAATTCGATGATTCGGTAGACATCAGAAGTTATTTCTTTTGATTTGGTCTTTTTCCCGATGACTTTTGAGCCGATGTAGATCCAGAGCGGTGCCTGCAGGTTGTATTCCGCTGCTATCTCCGGGTGGTCCTGGTAGATTCGCCATTGATGGTAGAAGGAGAGGAGGTTTGCATACATGACCATGGTCCGGGTCTGGTCGGAGAAGAGCGTGTCAGAGACGTTAAGGACGTTGAACTCCTTGCCATATCCGTCCTCATAGAAGTGCCAGTACGAGTAATCCACAAGGATTGCCTGGCTGTACCGTTTGAGAAGGTTATCATCCGCTTTTCCCCCTGCCATGACCGCCTGTCCGAAGGTGGCACTGTACTCGAATGCAAATCCGTCCTTGTAGATGGTATCACGAAGGGTAAACCATGATTCTCCGCCTGATCCTTTGTGTCCTTCGTCAACGAAGATGAGATTCTTCGTCCCGAGCCGGGTGATGTCAACTGAGAGTCCTTCTCCGGTCTTCTCGGTGGTGAGCTTGGTTATCTCAATGACCTGTATTCCTTCGGACTGAAAGGTCATCTGCGTTCCTGCTTTGGCCTGGAAAAGGTCTGCCGGTATGGAGGAGAGGTCCAGTTCTGCAAGGTGCTGGGTGGTAAGCCGTTCGTTGGGGGTGATGAGGAGAATATTGTCTGTCTCAATTTTATGTAATCCACGGTTGTAGT
>JAAYPD010000121.1 GCA_012520015.1 Methanomicrobiales archaeon | reverse complement strand
CTGTTCATATTCTCCTACAGTCCGCTGAAGAACCGCAAGCAGGTTCTTTGCATGGTTTGGACTTATGCTTACAACCGCCTTACCTCTTGCCTGGTTAATTCCCGGGATCTGGTGGAGGAAAATAAACGTAAACTCATCTTCCTTATAAGCAATCTGGATCATATTACTATAGACCGGTTCTACATTTTGTGGTATCGTAACCTGAATTTCACCTGTTGCCATCTCTCACTTGTTTGATGCCATTTCCAATAAAATGACCGAAACATACCGCTCATCAAAAAACCGTATTACAGGAGTGTCAATTTCGTCAATTATCACTGCATTTCACTGCCCCAGACGATATTACTTTTATTCGGCTATAGAATCCAAACCTTCAGAAAGGTACAGTATCTGTAAACAGATCTCCTGCATGGGCCCTGAAGCAACAGAAGAGGAACTCTGGGAAAATATCTGCATCATTCATCCTGACATAGCAGACGAGAAAAGAAGCTTTCTTAAGGAATGTCTCAAAGCCACCAGGAATATTCCACTCAGGCCATGGACAGAGACAGATATCCTTGTCAGGTCAGACAGGGCAGGCATACACGGACTTCTTGATAAATACAATGCAGCAACCGGTGAATATGCCCTTACCAGGTGCACAAATGCTCCCAATAAAGGGTGCTGGCCGGATGATGCCCTCAGAGCCGCGGCATTCCTGATCTGCCTTGAAGAGACCTGCACGACAAAAGTGGAAGGGATGTATATCGAATATATTCCTTCCGGCATTGTCAGGTACTATAAACCCACCCCAAAGGATCGCAGAATGGTTTTGCAGCTTATTCACAAGGTCAGGGATATAGATAAAGGGGGTTTTCCTAAAAAACCTCTAAGCCCGCCTTGCTCTGGATGCAGTTTTCTTGAGCAATGCCAGCAAAATAAACCACAAAGATTATCCTTCTTTTTCAAGAAGTGAAAGGGACCTTATAAACTCCCCCTTAGCCTCCCTGGTTGTTCCGACAATAAGCCACTTTTCTTTGCCATGCTGCTCAACAATGCCCTGTGCCTGAAGTCTTTCCCCATTAAAAACCTGGCCGGTATAGGTGTGGGTATAAGACAAAACCCGGGAGATCACCGGATGATCGATCTTATATATGGCAGGGCTGTCAAAGGCAAACTCGTCATCAGTCACAGTAGCCTCCAGAAGATGCCTGCCAAGAACAGTTCCTTTCTTCATAGGAAATCCAGGCAGATCCCGGTAAGAGCGCGTATACAAAAGGTCGAAATAAGTCCCATCTATCTGTCCGCGGTTAAGCTTCCTCTTCTCATGAAGGATAAACTCTTCATAAGAAATGTCAGGATTACGCTTTTTATAAACCGTCTTCCAGAGGGATTCACTCAGCTCTTCGATCATCCCGCTCTTAAATCCCCGGGCAAGCTGTTTCCTGGCATAACTGAAGGCAGGTCCATATACAACGCCGTCAATATCAGAATTTTCTCCTTCAAGCCCGCAGAGAATAGAACCGGTTACCCCAAATGAGCAGGGAGGCAGATGCAATGCTTTTACAAGTTTTGCAACTTTCGGATGATACGATTTTATTCTTTCAATCTCCTCGTCAGGCTTTAAAACTTTTTTTATCTTATTTACTGGGACACGGTGGACAAGGCCTGACCATGCAGGATGATACTTTGAGATAAGGCTGTATGCCTCCTCAAAACCGACCTTCCTGTACCTGGTTTTTAATTTGTCGACCCTGTCACCTGCAGGGTCCGGGATATACCGGAGCACAGATCCTATCGTATGAGCATTATCATAGGCTGCAACTGCATAGTACCACCCGTTTACATCGGTAAAAAAGTCGCGAAGGCGGATTGGTTTCAACAGGACCACCTTGATAAAAAGGCGGCTACCGATTCTATATCTGATCCCACCCTGACAATTTCCCGAAATTCAAGGTCAACTACCGTTGAAGGAGTCCCGCTGAGAGGTCCGGCATTTATTGCATAATCATGAGGCACATTGCATAGATCAATTGATACCGGGTCAGGCCCTCCGGAGAGGTTGGCACTGGTTGCGGTGATTGGAGTATCGTACCTGGATATAAGTTCCAGGGCAATATCATGATCCGGGTACCTTATCCCTATTTTCCCGGTCCCTGCAGTCAGCCTGGTGGAGATGATCCTTCGTGCAGGAAGAATTACTGTAACAGGACCTGGAAGAAACTCGTCGATAAACTCTTCGGCCATCTCATCAACATATGCAACCGCCCCAATCATATCAGGATCAGATACTGCAATCGAGATTGGTTTATGGTATTCCCTGCCTTTTGCCTCAAATACCTTTAATATCGCTTCATCAGATAAAGCGTCACCACCAAGACCGTACAAGGTATCAGTAGGATAGACGACAAGCCCGTCATGCATCAGGACATCCAATGCCCGTTCTATAGAATATTTCAGAATTTCTTCCCCCTTACGCGGTATATATCAAATACGGCTATGCCTGATACATGCATCACTGCAAAAACCCCGGCCTGTATAGGGTCTGTGACCACAAGGTCAGCATGACTTGCAACACTTCCGGCCATGTTAAGCGCGATAACAGGAATGCCGGCCTCTTTTACCCGGTCAACAGCCCTGGATACTTCCCCTCCCATGATAGAGCCCGCAAGAACCAGGATCTCCACCCTTGGCAGCCGTATTACGGCGTCGATCGCCTGCGAGAGAGTTCTTTCCCCTACCAGCGGTATGGTATCTACCGATATCCTCTCACCCCTGATATTATGGCGGTCGGCTTCGTTTACAGCGCCCATCGCCACCTGTGCCACCTGGGCCCCGCCACCGATAATTATAACACGCTTTCCATAAATGTCGCTGAAAGAAACATGCTCAATGACATCCCTTACGCTGTCTAACCTGTGTAATGAATTAACAAGGTTCTCCTGGTGGACATCACCTTCATATTCGATATAGAGTTCATCAAAAACATCTTCAGACCGGCCATGTATAGTCTCAAGATGGATCATGACAATATTGGCATTATTGTCTGCGAATGTTCCGGCAATATCTTTTAAGACACCTTTCTGATTTCGTGCATATATACAGACGGCTTTCAGATTTTCTTCTGACACACGCTTGAATCCTCCTGCATAGTCTTTATGTAAGTCCCAGAAAAGATGAGATCTGCAGAAAGATACAGCTTTCTTCTTATGGTCTTCAGGTAAAAAAGATGAACACATAATGTTCCCCAGGAT
>JAAYPD010000120.1 GCA_012520015.1 Methanomicrobiales archaeon | reverse complement strand
TATCACCATTAATAACCCGTACGTAACCACCATTTCAGCTTTTATCTTCTGTATGATTGCAACTGCAATCATCCTCATGATATCTCGGATCAGGGGGGCATCACCTGAAGTCATGGTCCTTACCGGGGTGGCTCTGTCATCACTGTTTACCGCCGGGACGATGTTTCTTCAGTTTTTTGCATCAGATACCCAGCTTGCAGCGGTTGTGTTCTGGACATTTGGTGATGTCAGCAGGGCAAGCTGGTCTGAGCTTGGTCTTATGACCGTCCTTGTTATCATCTCATGCATTTATTTCCTGTTTAATCGTTGGAATTACAATGCCATTGATGCAGGAAATGAGACGGCAAAAGGGCTTGGGGTTAACGTAGAGAGGGTACGCCTGTTTGGAATGACGATATCTGCCATGATTACTGCCGTACTTGTCGCATTTCTTGGTGTAATCGGATTTGTAGGACTTGTATGCCCGCATATGGTCCGAAGAATCATTGGGGATGACCAGAGGTACCTGATACCAGGTTCATGTGTGATGGGCGGTGTTCTTCTTCTGGCATCTGACACCGTCGCAAGACTCATTGTTGCCCCATATGTACTTCCCGTGGCAGTTCTGACAGCATTTATGGGAGCACCGGTTTTCATTTACCTTATTATCAGGGGGTATAAGCGATGATACTAAATGTACAGGAACTGGGATTTTTATACAGAAATCACGAAGTATTGCATGATATTGCCTTTAACGTAAGCCATGGTGAGATAGTGGCAATTTTAGGGCCCAACGGGGTTGGAAAGACCACACTTCTCAAATGCCTGAACAAGATATTGAAGACGAAAACTGGAAATATCTATCTGGATGGAACGGAAATCAGAAGGCTTGACACTCTTGAGATCGCAAGAAGGGCCGGTTATGTTCCGCAACGTGTTGAAACCGGACGGCTTACTGCATTTGACGCAGTATTACTTGGAAGACGGCCGCATATCAGCTGGGACATATCTGACAATGATCTTAGAATTGTTGATGCAATCTTTTCCAGGCTTTCGATGAACCACCTGCGTTTATCGTACATTGATGAGATGAGCGGAGGAGAACTGCAAAAGATTGCTATCGCCCGTGCACTGGTACAGGAGCCCAGGATATTACTATTAGATGAACCAACAAGCAGCCTTGACCTGAAAAACCAGGTGGAAATTCTCTCAACCATCGTGGATATCGTAAGGGAACATGGAATCGCTGCTGTTATGACTTTGCATGACCTAAACCAGGCACTCAGGTTTGCAGACAGATTTATCTTCCTTAAGGATGGCAATATCCATTTCCATGGAGATTTTGATACTGTGACACCTGACATAATTGAAGATGTATATGGACTTCCTGTGATGATGGGAATGGTTGGAGGAGTCAGGTGCATTGTCCCTGGTCTTTGTCCTTGTGAAGCATCCTGAACATTTATTTTTTTGGGGTTTTTTTGAGGAATATCATGAACTGGGCAGAAGTATGGACCAGACAGTATGAAGCAAGCAGTCGGTTTAGACAAACTGGTGACTGTGCATCAACCTGGGATTCAAAAGAAAGGGCTTTGGAATTTTTGAATATGTCCAGGGAAAACCCGGAGAGAATTGAACTGGTATTAACCCGGCTCCCAATAACTGAGACAAGCCGGATCCTTGATATAGGGGCCGGCCCAGGCACACTCGCAATTCCTTTTGCTGAACGAGCCTTGTCTGTTACCGCGGTGGAGCCCTCTCCGGGTATGGCAGAAGTAATGGAAGAACAGGCCAGAAAGGCGAACCTTTCAAATCTGACTATATTACAGAAACGATGGGAAGATGTAGAACCAGAGACTGAACTCACAGAAAAATTTGATATCATCATTGCATCTTATTCTCTTGGAATGCCGGATATCAGTGCAGCAATTGATAAAATGCAGATGGTTTCTAACGGGCAGATATGGCTCTTTTGGTTTGCCGGAACAACATCATGGGAGCAGCATCTGAAATATCTTTGGCCAAAGATCCATAATAGTCCATATGAACATGGTCCAAAAACGGATGTATTGTTTAATGTTCTTTACCAAAAGGGCATATATCCGAATATGACCGTGCATGAGATGAATCATTTTAAAAAATATCCTGACATTGAGCAGGCAGTATCTGAAATAAAAAAACAGATTGGATGCTCAGATGAACATGATTCTATTATCAGGTCATATCTGGCAGACAGATTGATCCCAGATGGGGATTCGTTTATTGAAAACGGAAAAACCATCAGGGTATGTATATGGTGGGATTCTAACCAGTTTCCAAAGGTATGACTTTGCTGAATATACTGAATGAAATAATTCTATTGAAAAATTATGGTGGAACATATGAAGATGGTAGTTTGTGGTAAAGGTGGGAGCGGTAAAAGTACAGTTACTGCTCTTTTAGCACAGGAATGGGCTTTAACCGGTAAAAACGTCATGATTGTTGACACCGATGAATCAAACATAGGTCTTCACAGGTTCCTTGGTGTTAATCCCCCGACTGATCTTATGGACCAGATGGGAGGAAAGAAGGAAGTAATGGAGAAGATGATGTCAGCGATGAAAAATCCTGATGGGTTTGATAATCTAAAACTGTTTGATAGAGAATGGAACATCGCTGATATCCCTTCTCCCTGTGTGTCAGAAAATCAGAATGTAAAACTGGTGTCAGTAGGGAAAGTTCATCATGCCGGAGAAGGCTGTGCTTGTCCAATGGGTTTTGTCGCAAAACAGTTTTTGAAAAATCTGAAACTTCAAGCCAATGAAGTTGTCATCGTAGATACCGAAGCAGGACTTGAACACTTTGGCCGTGGTGTCGAAGAAGGTGTGGATGCAGTACTGATGGTACTTGATCCTTCGTATGAATCAGTTCTGCTTGCAAAGAAGGTATCTGATATGATAAAACCATTAAACCTTCCTATGTATTATGTTTTGAACAAGGTAACACCGGAGATCAGTAAAACGATGAGAGAAAACCTGCCGGATCATAAGATTATCGGAGAAATTCCACAAGATCCAGACCTTCTTACCGCAGGCCTTTCAGGCAACCATATATCAGATTCCTCTCCGGGTGTGAAGCAGGCAATCAGGGATATTATGCTGAAAACAAAAAATTCTTGATAATTTAAAAAAGTCCTTTAATTACTCTTTTTGCGATTATTTAATCAAATAATCCGACACCATTATTTTATTCTATTTTTTTATTAAAAAAATCATAAAAGTTAATAGGCTGAAAATAAAATGAAGTAATGATACTTATGAAAAATCGTATTAAAATTAATATGATTATGATATTAGCATGTTTAGTAATGTGCATATCATGTGTAATTTTACCCGTTTGTGCAGAAGAAAAAACAATTACTGTAGTTGATGATTTAAACAGGGAAGTAACCATCCAGGTACCTCCTTCTGCCGTAGTGAGCACAGGTATGGCAACCAGATTTTTAAGCTACCTGGATGCTTTAGACCCGGTAATTGCAGTCTCCTCCAATGATGCATCAAATCCTGTAAGCCTGTCAGGAGCCGCATATAAGCTTGCAAACCCTCAATTACAGAACCTTCCCGTTGTTTGTGAAATTGCATCAGTAAACCTGAATGAAGAACTGATTACCTCAATGAACCCAGATCTAATTTACAAATCAGACATTTCTGACGCAAAAGAAGCAGACGAACTCTCGGCAAAGACCAGAGCACCAGTTGTTACGATTATCAAAGGAGGACTTGGAACCGAACAAGACAGGAATGATCTTTACAGGAACCTTCGATTACTTGGAGAGATCACAGGAAAAAGTGAGAAGGCAGAAGATTTGATCGCATATATTGAGACAACCATAAAAGATCTTAATGACAGGACTAAAGATATTGATGACTCAGCAAAACCTTCCGTTTATGTCGGAGGTCTGGCATATAAGGGTTCGCATGGCATTGAGTCCACTTCAGGCACGGAACCTGCCTTAGGTTTTATCAATGTTAATAACGTGGCAACCGGAATGCCTTCATCAGGATCGGTTTCAAAAGAACAAATTTTAGCATGGGACCCTGATATCATCTTCATTGATCTTGCTACATTAGGAAATGCAAAAACCGGTAAAACTGCAATTCAGCAGCTGGAATCAGATCCCTCTTTAAAGAACCTGAAAGCATTAAAGAATGGCCAGATTTACACAACATTGCCAAATGTCTGGAGCTATTCAAACATGGAAACGCCCCTTGCAAACGCCTATTACATGGGGTCAGTTGTATATCCTGATGCATTTGATGACATTGATCCAAAAGAAAAAGCCGATGAGATCTACACAAAATTCCTGGGCAGTCCCTTATTTGCAGAACTGAATGCCCAGTATGAAAACCTTGCGTACTTAAATCTGGATTTTTAAATCCAGAACTTTTTTTCAATTTTAGTGATGGTTAACAGTTATGCATTTAGATAAAGGGAAAAAACCTGAATCTTACTTATTGTATACAAAAACTAAGATTAAGGCGATAATATTTGGAATTATTGTTCTTTTCTTCATCGTTTTATATTCTATCTCAGTAGGCCCGGTAAATATTCCTCTTGATTGTGTAATAAAAACACTGATGGGTATTACTATCAACGATAACTGGGATTCAATTATCTGGAATATCCGGCTCCCTGAAATTACGGCAGGTATTGTCGCAGGAGTCGGTCTGTCAATTGCCGGTGTTGCAATGCAATCTATTCTGAGAAACCCTCTTGGAGAACCATATACACTTGGTATATCTCATGCAGCAGCTTTTGGAGCTGCCTTCTCGGTGATGTTCTTAAGTTCAGGAGTGTACGGCGACAACATTGTTATCTCAAATCCGTACCTGACAACAATGGTTGCATTCCTGTTCAGCCTTTTAGCTACGTTTATGATTCTTCTTGTTGCACGTTGCAGGCCATCATCCCCTGAAGTGATGATTCTTGCTGGTGTCGCTTTTGGAAGCCTTTTTATTGCCGCCAGGATGTTTCTTGAATACTTTGCAAATGACATTCAACTGGCCTCAATAGTATTCTGGACTTTTGGTAATTTATCGCGTGCAGCCTGGGATGAGATAATTATTATGGCAGTGGCAACGATAATTATCAGTCTGTTTTTCTTCTCTCACAGATGGAGTTTTAATGCTATTGATGCAGGAGATGAAACAGCACAAAGTCTTGGTATTGACGTTAAAAAAGTCCGGCTCCTTGGAATGGTGGCATCTTCATTTTTAGCCGCAGTTATAACTTCCTTTTTAGGAGTAATTGGATTTGTAGGCCTTGTCGCACCACACATGGTAAGAAGAGTAATTGGAGACGATAACCGGTTCCTGATACCGGGCTCCTGTGTTACAGGAGCAATAATGCTTGTATCCGCCGACACCGTGGCCAGGACGATCATGGCACCTACTGTTCTCCCAGTGTCAATATTAACGGCATTTCTTGGAGCACCCATGTTTTTATACCTTCTCCTGAAAGGGTGGTCACGATGATCCTGAATATTAATGGAGTATTTTTCTCATACAAAAGCCGGGATGTACTTCGTGATGTTACATTTTCTGTGAATAAACATGAAATCCTTGGAATATTGGGACCTAATGGAGTGGGAAAAACTACCCTGCTCAAATGTATCAACATGCTTCTCCGGCCTACATCAGGAACTGTCATGTTAGATGAACACGATCTCACTTCGCTTCATGTCAGGGAAATTGCAAAAAAAGCGGGTTATGTTCCTCAACGGATTGAAACCAACCGAATAACTGCATTCGATGCGATTCTCCTTGGAAGACACCCACATTTTGGAACAAACCTTACTGATGCTGATCTTGAAAAAGTTGATGCGGCAATCAGGATGATGGATCTCCAAAACCTTACCTTGCAGTTTATTAATGAAATGAGTGGCGGAGAACTTCAAAAAGTTGCAATAGCAAGGGCTTTAGTTCAGGAACCAAAAATAATGCTTCTTGATGAACCGACAAGTAACCTTGATCTTCATAACCAGGTAGAGATATTGCAGATGATGAAATGGGTAACCCGCAAACATGGTATGGCAGTTGTCATGACCATGCATGATCTTAATATGGCCATCAGGTTCATGGACCGGTTTATTTTCATGAAAAATGGTGCAATACACTCCTGTGGGACCAAAGATGAGATTACGAGTGAAATGATTGAAGAGATTTATAATGTCGCGGTTCGGATCATTAATGTTGATGGATTTCCTGTAATTATTCCTGACATTAAGGATATCCAGGAGACAACTGACAAGGATTGTTATCCCGACGGTTTATAATGTAATTACTGTACATAATATCAAAGCCGGTTTGTTTCTTTGGAGACTGGAGAGGTTGTTGCATAACAAAAATGATATTTCCATAAAAGGATAATTTCCACTCGATCCAAAGCAATATCGCGGAGAAATTTTTCAATTTATTCCTTATTGTATCAGGGGTCTGGAGTTGTGCAACAGCCTCTGGAATAACCCCTTTTTCAAATTTTTAAATATTTCAGGAGTTACGCAGATGAACTTCCAAAAAAACTACGGTGCATATTTTAAGCTCTGAAGATACTCTGAAATTCCAATTTTTGTGATCTGCCATTTAGCATTATACGGAGTAACACCATTCAAAAAGTGGTTTATTTCAAGTCTTAAATATGCTCGTAATGAACAGTTAGTATAATTCCGTTGAATAATTGCTTTTCTGTGCCTGATATTTTTCAACTCTACACAATTCCTTAATCGCTCTGTGATTGTTTTCAATTGTCCAACAGATTGACTGTAAAACAAGCCGGTCATCATTATTCATCGAAAGAAAGCAAGTGATCCAATACCTGTTTACACTTTTCCGTCAAGTTATCATGAGATACGGAAAACTCAGAATTAGAATAACAATCAGCGGC
>JAAYPD010000119.1 GCA_012520015.1 Methanomicrobiales archaeon | reverse complement strand
CGTATCTTCCGGGGAAGAACTGATCCCTGATATGGTCCGGATGAGAGTTGTAGAGCTTCCACTCAGTGCCACTGAAGACCGGGTTTCAGGGACATTGGACATAGAACATGCTATCCGGACCGGAAAAAGAAAATTCCAGCCAGGAATTCTTGCAGAGGCAAATGGTAACATTCTCTATGTTGATGAAGTGAACCTGCTTGAAGACCACCTGGTAGATCTTCTTCTTGATGCAGCAGCAATGGGGGTAAATTATGTTGAAAGGGAAGGAATATCTTTTTCGCATCCGGCAAGATTTCTTCTGGTAGGTACGATGAACCCGGAGGAAGGTGATCTCCGCCCCCAGCTCCTGGACCGGTTTGGTCTTGTGGTAGATGTGACTGGCGAAGAGGATATGCAGTTACGTAAAGAGATTATCAGGAAAAGACTTGGTTTTGAAAATAATCCGAAGGAATTCATAAGTTCATATCATGAATCAGAAAAAAAATTACGGGAATGCGTGATATCTGCAAAATCCCTGGCAGACCAAATACCAATAGATGACAGGACTCTTGATATAATAGTAGCCATCACCCTGCGACTTGGTGTTGACGGACACAGGGCTGATCTGACTTTCATACGTGCTGCCATTGCATCAGCAGCTCTTGCAGGAAGAACATCCATTTCCAGGGAAGATATTTCCAGGGCTGCTGAGCTTTCCCTTCCTCACCGGATGTACCGCAGACCGTTCGAAGAACAACATAATGACATGAAACAGGTAGAATCCTGGATTATGGAGCTATATCAGGATGTTTCATGAAGAAGAGTTTTTTACTGAAGTAAAAGGACTTAATGAAGCAAAATTATCTCTCCTTCTCTTTCTGGTGTCCCCGGTAATAAAGAGTCTGGTCCTGATAGGTGGGAAAGGTACCGGGAAATCCCATCTTGCAGGCCTTGCAGGATCAGTTACTGGTGTGAAAACAATTCATCTCCCTCATCATGCGACATGGGACAGGGTCTTTGGTTCAATTGATTTCACGGCTTCATTAGCACGGGGAGAAGAAGTAATTGAGCATGGCCTTTTAAAAAAGGCAGACGGAGGTATTATCATCATCGATGATATCCACCTCATGGATCCTTCATTAATAACCGTTATTCTATCTGCAGCAGAAACCGGAAAGGTCATTATCGAAAGAGATGGATTATCATCAGGTTATCAGACAGATTTTAAAATAATTGCAACACTGAACCAGGATGAAGGAGAACTTACTCCACATATTATTGATCGTTTCTCCCTCTGTGCCATATGTCCTGCAATTACCGATCCAATACTTCGGAGACAATTTCTTAAAGAAGCCTTAATAAAAAGTCCTGGTGATCTTGAAGATTCTGCATTAACCGGAACAAACAATCTTCAAAGGGATATGATTCTCAAAGCATGTCACCGGTATCAGTACATTCATATTCCGGATGGAATAGTAGATCTCATCACCGGCATTGCTTTTGAACTGGGTGTTAAAGGCCATCGTGGTGAAATTGCACACTCCAGTGCAGCATCTGCACTTGCAGCATTAAATGAAAGAGATCAGGTTTCAATTGATGATATCTCCGCAACTCTCCAGATATCTCTTCAACATCGGAAATGTGATAACCAGAAAAAATCACCTCCTTCACATGGCAATGATAAAAATCAATCATCTTCGCCGGATTCAGAGAATAAAAAGGAGGGAGATGGATTTTCACCAGAAAACCAGTATGAAGATGGCGAAAAGGATGAATCACAGCAGACACAATACCCACAGGTTCCTGCTCCTGACCAGGTTTTTGCAATAGGCGAAATAAAGCTCACAAAAAATCTTATAGAAAACAAGGAAAACAAGGATTTCTGTGTATCAGGTAAAACCGGGAGAAAGGGGACCAGTCAGAAAATATCAGATGGCGGAAGATATTTCAGATCAAAAATTCCTTCCGGAAAAATAAATGATATCGCTTTTGATGCCACCATTCGTGCAGCAGCCCCTCACCAGATTTCCAGATCAAAAGGGTCATCCGCCTTGAGTATATCTTTAGAGGATATTCGTGTAAAAGAGCGTAAACGAAAATCAGGTCGTACTATAATCTTTGTTGTAGATTCAAGCGGTTCCATGGGTGCTGCAAAACGAATGGTTACGGTAAAAGGAGCCATCCTCTCATTATTGAAAGATGCATATATCAACCGTGACCAGGTTGCCCTGATATCATTCAGGGGCCAGGGAGCAGAAGTTTTGCTAAAACCCACCAGAAGTGGAATGACCGCTTATCATCAGCTGAACCGTCTTCCAACCGGTGGAATGACTCCTCTCTCCTCCGGAATCTACGCTGCAATAAATCTTATCAGAAAAATCAGGCGGAAGAATCCTCATGACATTCCATTTGTCATTATCATCTCTGATGGCAGGGCAAATCATGCACTATCAGACAATGAACCGGTTGCAGAAGCATGGATGGCGGCAGCTGCAGCCAGATATGAGAAAGCACATTACTATATCATAGATACTGAATCCGGTTATCCGCGTTTTAACCTGGCAAAAAGACTTGCTGAACATATTGGAGGAATATATATCCTGTTTGATAGCATAAACGAAGAAAAAATCGTTCAACTGATCAGACAGGAGAGAGAGTGACAAACCAAATATTAATGAATTAAATAAAAAAATATTTAACTAAATTAATGTTACATATATGAAACAAAAGATTATCATGACATTAAATTATACACATCCTGAACAAGCCTCCTGCAAT
>JAAYPD010000118.1 GCA_012520015.1 Methanomicrobiales archaeon | reverse complement strand
TGACCTGTATTATATCCCCATGACCAAGACCTGCAGATGACAGGCCCCTTGCAAGAGACTCGGTCCAGTTGTTGATATCATTTCTTGTATAACCGACAACCGTGGGCTTTCCTGTAGTGCCTGATGAGACATGATACCTGACCAGTTCCTCCTGTTCGCTCATTATCAGGCCATCAGGGTAAGTGTCCCGAAGGTCCTTTTTATACATGAAAGGCAGCTTTACAATATCTTCAAGGGAGTTTATATCATCAGGATGTACTCCGGCATCTTTCATGCGCTTATGATAAAACGGGGAAAAGCTGTAAACACGATATACAATCGTTTTTAAAAGCTTAAACTGAAGCTTTTGAAGGTCGGCAACAGGCATCTCCTCGATTCGTGGATCCCAGCACCGCATCAGTCATCCCCCCGCCTGTCTACAACCCGCTTTGCTTTGCCCTCAAACCTTGGCAGGGAACCTGGTTCAACCAGGTGAACAGAAGTCCTGAGCTCAAGAACATCGCGAAGGGATTTTATCACCCTGTTCTGAACTCTTTTCAAATCAGCAAGTTCTCCATGGAAGTTCTCACGTGAAACCTCAACCTCGATAGTCATTTCATCCATATGATTAACCCGGTCAACATAAACCATGTAATGGTTCCCAACCTCAGGGATGGAGAGAAGGACATGTTCTATCTGGCTTGGGAAGACATTGATTCCACGAATTACCAGCATATCATCGCTCCGGCCTGTAAACCTGGCAAGTTTCGGACCCCTGCCACAAGGGCATTCATCCTCCAGGATCATCGTGATATCACCTGTCCTGTACCTGAGCAGGGGCATTGCTTCTTTTGTTAAAGGAGTCACCACAAGTTCTCCCCGCTCGCCAGGACCAAGATTCTCACCGGTCTTTGGGTCAATTATCTCTACATAGTAAGAGTCATGCCAGATGTGTAGTCCGTTATGTTCATGGCATTCAAAGGCAACTCCGGGCCCGTATAGTTCGCTCATCCCGTAACTGTCAAATGCTTCCACCCCCAGCTTCTCTTCAAGTTCAATACGGGTCTTCTCAGACCAGGGTTCGGCCCCGAAGATTCCGATTTTAAGCGAAGGAAGATCTATCTTCAGCTCTGCCGCAGCCTCTGCAAGGTGAAGACCATAACTGGGGGTGCAATGAATTGCCGTAACCCCGAAGTCGTGGATTAATTCTATCTGCCTTTTCGTATTCCCGGTTCCGCTTGGAACAGCCACAAGGCCAGCTTTTTCAGCGCCATAATGAAAGCCAAGCCCACCGGTAAACATCCCGTAATTGACCATGTTCTGAAAGACATCATCCTTTGTCAGGCCTACCATGGTAAGGTTCCTGGCGATAAGCTCAGACCATGCATCAATATCTCCGGCAGTATATCCGACAACTGTTGGTTTTCCTGTTGTACCTGAGGTTGTATGTATCCTGATAATATCCCTGAGAGGGGATGCCAGAAAACCGAAAGGATATCCTTCGCGTAGATCGGCCTTCCTGGTAAATGGTAGTTTTTGCAGATCCTCAAGTGACCTGATATCAGACGGACTTACTCCGGCTTCCCTGAACTTTTTCTGATAAAACCCGACATTTGCGCAACGGGTCACAGTTTCACGAAGACGTTTTTCCTGGAGAATTTTTAAATCAGCAGGCTTTATAGTCTCAATTGCCTCATCCCAGAACATAACCTTGATATCCTGATCTTCTCTTTTGAGAAGTGTGTGCTAATTACATTGGCTTTTAGAGTGAATAACCATTGTTACACGATAACATGGGGCATGATCACTGTATGCGATAACATGATACAGAATGCTATATACCGGGTGCCAAAACCTGGAAGGTACCCATTCATTTATCATTTGTAACCACCTTTTAGAATTATATGCAGGTTGTCGGCATCAACAGCAGCCCAAGAAAAAATGGTAACACAGACCTACTCCTGTCCTCCGTCCTGAAAGGTGCCTCTGATGGCGGATGTGAAACTGTACATATTGATCTGTCCAGTTATGAGATTGAATACTGCAAAGCCTGCGATACCTGTTACAGGACCGGGACATGTGTACTGATGGATGAGTTCCCGGACGTTCATGATGTCATCCTGGAGTCAGATGGTATCGTTCTTGGCAGTCCGAATTATATCAACAATGTCACTGCCAGGATGAAGACACTCCTTGACAGGATGGCAGACACTGTCCACTGTCAGCGGCTTATAGGCAAATACGCAGCGGCGGTCAGCACGGCAGGGGGATCAGGGGCTGCAGATGTTGCAGATTACCTAAATCATTCCCTCTTTATCATGGGGGCCTCGATAGTTGGATCTGTCGGGGTGAACCTGTCTGAAGGTGGGGAGGTACTTCAAAAGGGAGTGGACCGGTCTTACCAGCTTGGGGAGATGCTTGCTGATGCGATTTGCAAAAAAACAGAATACCCGGACCAGCAGGAGAAGCATGCAGCCATGCTTGAGAGGATGAAACAGCTTGTTTCACAAAGAAAGGATGACTGGACATATGAATACAAGTACTTTGTCGAAAAAAAGTGGTTATAATGTGATTATAGTGTATAGCAAGTCTTTTTGCAATGAAACCGGGAGTTTGCCGATCTACAAGACGCATTTATTATGCACGCCCTGAAAACTCCTCACTAATTCGTTCTTTTCAGGCCGTTTTTATCCTTGCAACCTCATGAAGCCCGAGCATCTCAATTCCCATCTCCCTCATCTTAAACTTTTGAATTTTACCTGATACTGTTATTGGGAATGTGTCAACAAAGGCATAGTACCGCGGAATCTTGTACCTGGCTATCTTACCATCTGCATATGCCCTGATCTCATCCTCGGTCAGTGATGCACCTTCCTCGGTTTTTATCCAGGCCATCAGTTCTTCTCCGTATTTCTCATCAGGTACACCGATCACGTACACGTCGGCGATCAACGGATGCTGGTGGAAAAATTCCTCGATCTCACGCGGATAGATATTTTCACCGCCACGTATGACCATGTCCTTTAATCTGCCTTCGATATGGACAAAACCCTCCGGGTCAAAAGAACCAAGGTCGCCAGTATGTACCCAGCCATGTTCATCTTTTGCCTGCCTGGTTGCGGTCGGATTATTATAATAGCACCGCATGGTCATGTATCCCCTGGCACAGATCTCTCCTATCTCTCCGCGTGGGACAATCTTTTTTGTCTCTGGATCGATGATCTTGAGCTCGGTATGCGGAAAGACACGCCCGACTGTTGTAACCCTCTTGTCAAGTGGATCGCGGGTGGTCGTCATCGTTACACCGGGGGATAGCTCTGTCTGACCATAAACTATGACTACTTCAGACATGTGCATCCTGGTTGCAACCTCTTTCATCGTCTCTATGGGGCAGGGCGATCCGGCCATGATTCCGGTCCGAAGGGAGCGGAGATCGAATTTTTCAAAATCAGGATGCCTGAGCTCGGCGATGAACATTGTTGGAACCCCATGAACAGCGGTGCATCGCTCAGCCTCGATGGTTCTTAAAACGTCGCCCGGGTCAAAGGCAGGGCCAGGAATTACCATCGTGGAACCATGTGAAACGCAGGCCATGTTTGCAAGAACCATTCCAAAACAGTGATAGAAAGGTACCGGAATACAAAGCCGGTCTTTTTCAGTAAAGCCCATGCCTTCACCGATGATGTACCCGTTGTTCAGGACCCCATGATGGGTAAGCACCACTCCTTTTGGATATCCAGTGGTTCCAGACGTGTACTGGATGTTTATGGCATCGTCAAAATCAAGAGCTTCTTCGCGCTCTACCAGTTCGTCCTGGCTGATGCGCTCTGCCTTTTTGAGCAGTTCATCCCACTGGTACATCCCATTATACGGGATATCGCCCATGAAGACGACGGTTTTGAGGAAGGGAAACTTCTCAGAGAGGATTCGCCCGGGCCTTGACTCATATGCCTCAGGGCAGGTCTCGTAAAACATCCCCACATAATCTGATGTTTTAAATCTTCCCTGAAGGATTAACAGCTTTATCTCGGACTGTTTTAGACAGTATTCCAGCTCAAATGTCCGGTACGACGGGTTGATATTGACCATGATGGCACCTATCTTCGCAGTTGCAAACTGGACAATTATCCATTCTGCATAGTTCATGGCCCATATACCAACGCGATCTCCTTTATTGATGTCAAGGGCCATAAGGCCCCTGGCAACCTGATCCACCGCCTCCCGGAACTGACGGTACGTTAACCGGATGTCTTGTTGTGGCGAGACTATCGCTTCGTTATCCGGGTATTTTGACGCAATCGTGTTCAGAATTTCCCCGATGCTCTGTCCAAGCAGGGGGAAATCGGCAATCCCACAATCATAACTCAGCACGGGAGTGGCTTTTGATTCCATTCATCTCAGATGGGAGCTATCAGAATTTATCTGTCACGACTGATGATCATAATGTTTAAATCTGCTTTCGAACAACTAATGTGAGCACGGGGGTCGTGGCCTAGTCCGGCATGGCGACGGGCTCCAGCGGTCTTTGCATTCCGGTGCAGATGATGACAAATGGGTCTACTGATTTGATGATGATCCGTTGGAGCACTGATGCATATCGGAGAGACCCGTCGATCGTGAGTTCAAATCTCACCGACCCCACCTGTTTTACAACATATTATTCTTAAGACCATTGACGGTACTGTTGATTTATACTCTGGTCACCCAAATATAGGGGAAGGTTATCTTATGTATCTGATTGGCGAAGCCCTGATCGGTGAAGGGTCAGAACTGGCTCATGTGGACCTGATCGTAGGGGATAAGAACGGTCCGGTCGGGATGGCATTTGCAAATGCCCTCTCACAGCTCTCTGCGGGGCACACTCCTCTTCTGGCGGTTATCCGCCCGAATCTGCTTACTAAACCGGCAACTGTCGTTATTCCCAAGGTCACCCTGAAGAATGAGGGGCAGGTAAACCAGATGTTCGGACCGGTCCAGGCAGCAGTTGCCAAGGCGGTTGCCGATGCAGTTGAGGAGGGGCTTTTTGGTGACGTGAATATCAATGATATCTGTATTCTTGCAAGCGCTTTCCTCCATCCGTCGGCAAAGGACTATAACCGGATCTACCGGTACAACTATGGCGCAACAAAGCTTGCAATTTCCCGTGCATTCGAAGAGTTTCCTGATGAAAAGACTCTGATACACGAGAAAGACCGCGCTGCACATGCTGTCA
>JAAYPD010000117.1 GCA_012520015.1 Methanomicrobiales archaeon | reverse complement strand
GAGGGTGATGAGGTTTACCGCACCGGTGAAGTGGTCTCTGTACCTGTAGGAGACAAGCTTCTCGGCCGTGTAGTTAATCCTCTGGGAATGCCTCTGGACGGCAAGGGATCGATTTCTTCACATAAACAGAGGCCGATAGAGGTTATAGCGCCTGGAGTAATGGAGCGCCAACCTGTTAAAACACCTCTTCAGACCGGAATTAAAGCAATTGACTCGATGATACCGATAGGACGCGGCCAGAGAGAGCTTGTCATCGGTGATCGTCAGACAGGTAAAACCGCGATAGCAATAGACACAATTTTAAACCAGAGAGACCAGCCTAACCGTCCAATCTGCATTTACGTGGCAATAGGCCAGAAGCTCTCCTCTGTAGCTCAGGTTATTAAGACATTGCAGGAGCATGGAGCTATGGAATATTCCGTGGTTGTCAGTGCTACGGCCAGTGACCCGGCACCGCTGCAGTATCTGGCTCCATATTCAGGGTGCACGATCGGGGAAGAGTTCATGTGGAAGGGTAAAGATGTCCTTATTGTGTACGATGATCTCACAAGACATGCTCAAGCATACCGTCAGCTTTCTCTTCTGCTGCGGAGACCTCCGGGACGTGAAGCTTATCCCGGTGATGTATTCTATTTACATTCAAGGCTGCTCGAACGGGCATGCAAATTATCAGACCGCAATGGAGGAGGTTCTCTTACAGCTCTTCCCATTATCGAAACCCAGGCCGGGGATATCTCTTCCTATATTCCCACTAATGTAATCTCGATTACAGAAGGGCAGATTTATCTTGAAACAGGTCTTTTCTTCTCCGGATTCAGACCGGCTATCAATGTGGGACTATCAGTTTCCCGTGTAGGTGGCCACGCCCAGATAAAAGCGATGCGTCAGGTTGCTGGAAGACTGAGGATCGATCTGGCTCAGTTCAATGAACTTGCAACATTTGCAAAATTCGGATCTGAACTTGACTCCCACTCTCAGGCCCTCCTCTCCAGAGGGGAGAGGATGCGGGAACTATTGAAGCAGGACACACTCCATCCACTGCCTGTTGAGCAGCAGGTAATCATAATCTTTGCAGGTGTTAACGGATTTCTGGATGATGTGCCGACAGATGAGATCAGGGAATGGGAATCAGAGTATCTCTCATTTATGCAGAAAAATTATCCCTCAATTACTGATAAAATCAGGGAAAGTGGTACCATGGATGAGCAGTTGAAAAATGATCTTACAGAAGCTATCAAAACATTCAAGGCACGTTAAGCATGCAATCGATAAGTGAATTGCGAAGACAGATAAGGGGAATCAGTTCTACACAGAAGATTACCCGCACCATGAAAATGGTAGCCAGTGCCAGATACAATAAAGCACTTTCCCTGATGCACAATTCGCAGGTGTTTTACAGGGAACTGAAATCCACATTTGATCAACTCTCCTCAGCAGTAGAAGGTCCCCAATCCAGACAGAATCTCTTTACCAGCCAACCCTCCTTTACAGACAACCGCGCGGGAGTGATTATAATGACAAGTGATAAGGGTCTGTGCGGTGATTTCAATACAGGGATCCTCAAAGCAGCAAAAAAATATATACAGGAAAGAGAAGATTCAGTATCTGCAGTCTTTGCAGTCGGCCGTAAAGCGGTTAATTTCGTGCGCAGAAACGGTTTCCCATTAATACATGAATATCCCCTGGTGACAACCGGAGTCGAGTTTGCATTTGCGGATAAGATCGGAAGGGAGATTATGAAAATATTTGATAAAGAGAAACTCACTTCGATCAAATGTATCAGCTCAAGATTCGAGTCCAGGGGGAAGATGAATGTGTCGTTAACCTCTCTTCTACCTCTGATGAAAGGGAAGGCCGAAGAGAGTGCTGATCTGCTTTTTGAACCCAGGAACAGTGAAGAGATATTCGGGACACTGATTCCCCTGATTTTCAAGGCTGAACTTTTTTCCCTTATCCAGGAATCTTATGAGTCAGAACTTTCTTCGAGAATAACGGCTATGGACAATGCTACGACCAATGCCGGAGTTCTTATCGATGAAATAACGCTGGAAATGAACAAAGCCAGGCAGTCTGCCATAACCAGAGAGATTGCCGAAATAATAGGAACAAACGAGGTGCTAAAGTAATGTCAACCGGTAAAATCACTCAGATCTTCGGACAGGTTATAGATATTGAATTTCCCCCGGGAAAGCTGCCCCTTATTTCCAATGCTTTGAGAGTAAAACGAGATGGACAGGAGGATCTTCTTCTTGAGGTGATGCAGCATATTGGTGGGAATACTGTCAGGACCATCGTATTAGGTCCGCCTGAAGGACTCTGCCGAGGGATGGCAGTGGAGGATACTGGCTCTCCTATTTCTGTTCCTGTAGGACCCGCATGTCTGGGACGTCTCATCGATTTCTCAGGTAAACCGATAGACCATAAGGGTGAATTGACTGCATCATTACATATGCCAATTCATCGTGCCCCTCCTAACCTTCTTGAGCAGGAAACTCATCTGGAGAT
>JAAYPD010000116.1 GCA_012520015.1 Methanomicrobiales archaeon | reverse complement strand
TGCTCGGTAAAGTAGTAATAAAACACCTGCCAGGCGTTCAGGAGATCAGATATGATGATTGCATCTCTCACAGCCGGTTCAAGATTTAAAAGGCGCATCCGGGTGCAGACAACATCCTCGTCACAGTCTTCGAGTATCTTATCAACCAGTTCTGACTGCACTGCAAAGGGGATGGTTTCATCATTCATACTATTTATTTGTCAGGAAAAGATGATGGGGGTGCCGGTTACAGGATCACGTACCCTGTGGTAATACGTGCAGTAACCTCAACTGCTCCAGGCTCTATTGGAGTTTTAGAAGCTCCTGCTGACATCTGTAAGTACCTTGAGTCCTGATTATAATAGACTGGTGGCTGGTAGCTCTCGTCCACGATGACTTCATGAACGTCTCCAAGGGTTTTTCCCATTGCAGCCATCACAGTTCCGGCGTCGGTCTGTGCCTTTTTAACGGCGATAGTAAGCGCCTCCCTTCGCAGTTCAGCTGTCTTCTCCTGGCTGAGGGTAAACTGAAGAGAACTGACGGAATTTGCACCTGCCGCAACGGCAAGGTCGATTATGTCACCAACCCTTTCTATCTTTTCTGTCTCGATGGAGATGGTGTTTGAAACCTGGTAGATGGTGACATCTTCTCCATATTTGGCCTTGAGTGCGTCATCCAGGAAGTAAACTTCAGATATGGAGTAAGAGGTCGTTCCTATCTCCCGTCCTGTCAGGTTTCCTTTTGAAGGATCCCGGAGAGCTGACATTACAGTGTCCATCTTTCGTGCATTTTCTTTCTGTGCTGCCTTTATATCCGGGTTTTTTGTCACAACGGTGAACTCAATCTGGACCCGGTCAGGTGCAGCTTTGATGGTTCCGCTTCCGGTTACTTGAATGAGAGGGGTATCACTGGTCTTTCTCTCTTCAGCGCTTACTGAGGCCATGACGGTGATCAGGATGATCAATACCAGGCATGGAACAAGTGTGTGGCTGTGCATGGTATCAGGGTTGGATGCAATCCTCATACGCTTTCCTGTCATCACAGTCAATAGTCAGTGTGAGTGTACGGGGGAAGTGCTCAAGGCAGTTGAGTGATAATATGTGGGAATAGTGAGAGACGAGGATATCGACTGGATGATATACCATCTGATAACCGGAAATCCGGGATGCAATGGAGATACCCTTATAAAACTAACAGGGCTTGGCCTGGATACTGTCAATGCTTCCCTGGCAAGGTTAAAAAGATATTGTCTCGTGGATTGTTTTGATGAATCCTGGCATGCCTGCTCACTGGAGGAGATAATCTTCAGAAAGCAGATGACATCACTGTTATCAGACGGCTTTGAGATATCTGGCGGGTTAATCAGGTACAGACCTGAAAAAGAAGAGAACAAATGATAGTAGTACTAAGAATTGGTCATCGTCCACAGCGGGATATGCGTGTTACCACCCATGTTGGTCTTACTGCCAGGGCTCTTGGAGCAGATGGCATGTATATTGCTTCAGAAGATCGCGGAGTTGTTCAGAGCATACGTGATGTTGCAGGCAGGTTTGGCGGTGAGTTCTTTGTCGAGGATAAAGTGAGCTGGAACTCCTGCATCAAAAAATGGAAGAAGGATGGCGGGTGCGTGGTCCATCTTACGATGTTTGGCCTGAACCTTCCTGATGTGGAGCAGGAGATCAGGACAAAAGAGAAGATCCTGGTTATTGTTGGTGCGGAGAAGGTGCCAGGCGATCTTTACCAGATGGCTGATTATAATGTAGCGATCACAAACCAGCCCCATTCCGAGATTGCGGGACTTGCGGTGTTCCTTGATCATATCGCCCCCTGTGCACTGCATCGGGAATTTCCAGGGGCAAAAGTGCGTGTGTTTCCGAATGCATGCGGGAAGACGGTGGAAGAACTCTGAAGCGTATTCTTGTCGCCGGTTTCTCCACCAGGCATGTGGTTCTTTCTGCACGTCGTGCAGGCTTTGAGGTTTATGCTGTTGATCACTTCTGTGACAGAGATCTCAGGCAGAATACGGTCTCCTGCAAGAAGTTCGAGGAGCTTTCAGAGCTTTTGGGACTTATAAGGGAGATGTGTGAGACTTTCCTAATCGACGCAATTATCCCGACATCAGGGGCAGAAACCCTGGACTGTCTCCCGGCTCCTGTACTTGGAACCGATCCCGTCACTGCAGGGCGGTTTTTAGACAAGGGTTTTGTGCAGGACTGG
>JAAYPD010000115.1 GCA_012520015.1 Methanomicrobiales archaeon | reverse complement strand
TCCATCCTGTCCATCCTGTCCTGTGATTCACGTTCAAATGTTTTCAGACTCTCTGCCTCCTGCCGTACCTGTCGAAACCTCTGCGATAAATCCCTGATATCTGCAGTTGTTGCAAGCTGCCAGTCATCGATCACAAGTTTCATCCGGCGGTCAATATAAGCATTCATGTACCTGTCCATGCTCATTTTTTCGCCTCCAGTTCCTTTATTGACTTTTCTATCGCACTGGCACGGTTCATCAGAAGATCTTTGCCTGCCTGGAGCCTTCCTATCTCATAACTTAAAAACTCAAGTCTTCGTCCGTATTCACTAAGGTCAGCCTCGGTGATAAGCCCCCATTCCTCGATGATGGACTCAAAATTCCTTTCAAAGTAGGAGTCAAGTGTCCGGTCAAAGGTTGGAACCAGGTCTTCAGCCTTTGTTTCAAAGCTTGTCAGGCTGTCAAAAAACTTTCGTGTACTTCCTGATGTCTCAAACATTTTACACACCTAAATCTTTTTTTCCTCTGATTCTATACGATCCATCATCAGGTCAAGTTTCTCCCGCTTGACATAATTTTCAAGACGTTTTAACCTGCCATCTATCGTCTTCTGTTTCATGAAGATTTCAGTTTCAAGGGCGATGTTTGACTCCTCAATATCCTTTAATGTTGAGATCTGTTCTGGTGTAAGCCGTAAGGCAGGCTGGACCGATGATGCATTATCTTCCCTTAATATCTGCAGCTTGTCCCGTTCCAGTTCCAGTTCAAGTTTTCGGGTATTGGTTCTCATAAGCCTGATCTCTCTCATGATCAGGTATATCATGAGGACGATGATCAGGAGAACTGCAATTCCTATAAGACCATCCTGGGAAAATGAGATCTCCAAGTCTATCCCTCCAACATCCTGGTAACAAACCGGACGGCATCGGGTGTTCCGGATAAGTAAATGATATCATCTTCTTTTAGAATAATGTCCTTGTCAAGTCCCAGGATCTGATTATTTCGCTGAACGGTCACAAGATTTACTTCCGGCGGGATGGTAAGGTTGCCTACCGTCCGGCCAGCTGCTGCCTGCACACGAACCGCCGCCTTTTCTCCTTCCATTCCGGCAAGGATACCTCTTATTCTTTTTGCTTCATCAGGGCCTGCGGCAGTCAGGTTCTTCTCAATATCGGCACTGAGTTTTCCAATCGGTATTTTTTCCATGATGGCATCGGCAGAGCTCTTTGCTGCCTTGCTGACTTTCTCACCGATGGGTTTTGCATCTTCCTTTACCTTCTCTTTAAGCTCCTTTGCCTTTGTGCTTATCTGTTCTGCAGTTTCAGCTGCTCCTTTCTGTATCTTCCCGGCAGTCTCAGTAAGTTTCGTTCCCACTTCCTGTGCCCCTTCCTTTATCTTTTCAGCGGTAGATTCAGCAGCAGCTTTTATCTGTTCTTCAAGCGGTATCTTCCTGGTTACATGCACCTTCCCGCCATCGGGAATATTCAGTTTTTTAAGATCCTCACCGCTAATTCTTATTGTTCCTTCTTCAACAACAGCGTCAGAAAATATTGTCAGAGTGAGGGTTGCCCCTTCATCTGTTCTTATTTCAACCTCCGACTGGTCATCAACTCCAAGGAATGAAAGGACTTTTTCATGAATGCGGGCTCTTCCGTGGCCTGGCATGGCCCGTTTAACCGCCTGTAATGTAGCTTCTTTCATGTGGTTTAATCAGGTGATAGACTTTTTCAATCTTTCGGTTTTTTACATCAGTCCGATGATAAACCGTAACGTATATTCGTCCTTCGGTTCACGATCATTTATCCTTATGTAACTTAAGGACCCTGGGAGACAATACATGGGTATTTAAAGATTAATGGAAGGAAACCAGGCCTTCGTCGAAGGCGATTACGCAAAGGACATCGACTATTATAAGGAACTTCTCAAGGGGCAGAACCCTCATGCCATGCTGATCGGGTGCTGCGATTCACGGGTTGTCCCTGAGATAACCTGTCATGCAAAGCCAGGGGAGATCTTTGTTCACCGGAACATCGGGAACATCGTCCCCCCTGGTGACTGGAACATTGGAACATTCCTGGAATACGGGATTCGTCACCTGAAGGTGAATACTCTTGTTGTGTGTGGTCATGAAGAGTGTGGCGCCATGAAAGCTCTTTCCAGCGGGGAGAGTGGTGATGATGTCCTTATCCCTGGATGGCTCAGTCATGCCCATACCGCTCTTGAGCTGGTTGAGAAGAGAGGAAAGAAGCCATCTGATCCTGAAGAGGCCAGGAAGTGGCAGTCAGAGCTTGAGATAGAGAATGTGAAGCTTCAGCTTAAAAATCTCCGGACTTACCCGGTGGTCAGGGAGGCAGAGGATGCTGGCAGGCTTCAGGTCATAGGGCTCTACTACCGGATGTCAACAGCAAAGCTTGAGGTCATCGATCCGGGTAAACCATTAAAAACAGGATAAATCTACAAGTCTCTGAATTATAGTATGGCAAAACTTTCTGCAATAGTGCAGAAAGTTTGCTAATAACTATGATAACTATGAAGTGCAATTAGCATGCACGCCTTGAAATATCCTTCATTTTATTCAGTTTATTCAGCCCGCTGTGCAGCGCGTTAAAGTAATTTAGAGGATTATTTGGAAAAACGTTTTTTTGGGATATCAGACTGTTTTCTTCCCCTTTTTGCAACAAGCCTTATACGTCCTATCTGTGCACCATTCAGGACATCAATGACCTCTTTAACCGAGGTTTCAGGAACATCAATATATGTTGCAGTCTGCCCTATACGGATATTTCCGATATCATTCTGTATGTTCCTTCCGCTGTTTCTGACAACCTGCAAAATGTCCCTGACCAGAATTCCATCCTGCCGGCCTGCAGACAGCCTTACCACCGCCTGCTCTCCCAGGTATTTCTCAAGTTCATCCTCTTTTTCAGTTGCAATACCTGCTGCAATCATGAGAAGGGAAGTTGCAAGGGCAACCGGATCAACACCTTCAGCAAGTTTCTCTTCTATCATCGGTCTGCAGAAAGAGAGATCACCGGTGTTCATCAGGGCATGGGCATCTGCAAGGGTAGTTGTGGCTTTCTTGCCACCAATCTCGCGAAGGGTGGGAATTGGGAGTGGTATCGGTTCAGCACGTGTACTTCTTCTGACATCCCTTAATCTGTACCGCTCACGGGGACTTACAAAACTGATTGCCCGCCCGGTTCTTCCTGCTCTTGCCGTCCGGCCAATCCGGTGTACATAGTACTCATCATCCTGCGGAAAGTCATAGTTGCATACAAGGTCTATCTCTTCAACATCAATTCCACGTGCAGCAACATCGGTTGCGATCAGGATCTCCAGTTGACCTTTCCTGAATGCATTCATCACTTTATCGCGCTGGGCCTGCGCCATACCACCATGAAGTCCATCGGCCATGAACCCTTCTGCCTTTAGAGCACTTGAAACTGCATCCACTGCGATCTGGGTATTACAGAATATGATTGTCCTCTGTGGCTGGTAAAATTCAAGAACCCTGATGAGAGTGTCAGACTTTGCTGGTTCCCTGACTTCGATATAGTACTGCTCAATCTGTGGGACGGTCAGTTCCTGGTGAACCATCTTGATATCAATCGGATCTTTCTGGTACTTGCGTGAGATATCCAGGATTTCTGACGGGAAGGTTGCAGAAAGGATAACTGTCTGGTGGTTTTTTGGGATGTGAGATAATATCTCCTCGATATCATCACGAAAACCCATGTCAAGCATCTGATCAGCTTCGTCCAGGACAACCAGGGAGACTGAGTCAAGGGTCAGGGTCCCGCGGTTTATATGATCAATCACTCTCCCGGGTGTACCAATAACAATGTGAACCCCGCGGGACAGGGCTTTTAGCTGGCGTTCTATCGGCTGGCCTCCGTACACCGGAAGGATGGAGATTCCTTTCCGGTGCATGGCAAGACGGTTCAGTTCGGTTCCAACCTGCACTGCAAGCTCCCTGGTTGGACAGAGGATCATCGTCTGGACTTTCCGGTCTGCAGGCTGGCACATCTCCAGCGCAGGGATACCATATGATGCGGTTTTACCGGTTCCTGTATATGCCTGCCCTGCTACATCGTTACCTGCAAGGATCAGGGGGATAACCTGAGACTGTATTGGGGTTGGTTCTTCATATCCGATATCACGGATGGCTTTAAGAATTCCAGGTGAAAGCTGGAGGTCTGAAAAAGAAGGTATTTCCATCGCATATTCTGCGTGCCAGGGGAATATAAGTATAATGGTTGCTGGTGTTCCCTGCAGAGTATATGATGATGAATCTTGTCTCATCATCTCATCAGGTGTAACAACGCGGAAAAAACATGGGTTGTATACTTTTCAGAGCAAGGTAATCAGCATTGCAACTATCCATGGAATGATGAGATTGTCATCCACCGGGCTTATAAGTTCAACAAGCCCTGCAACCAGAGAGATGAGAACTGCATAGACTGGAGGGGATATCAGCAGGAGCAAGGCTGTTGTGATGATGACTCCGCCAAAAAACCCTTCCAGAGTCTTTTTCTTCCATATGCGATGTTTACCAAACCTGATGCCAATAATGGTTGAAAAGCCGTCAAGCACTGCAAGAACTGCAACAGACACTGCTGCAACCACTGGCGGAAAAAACATCAGGGTTACAAGAGCACTGAACACAAAGAAAAACGCGCCTTTCCCAGGGAATTCTCCGTCCCGTTCCATGTGGTGAATGAGAGTGCTGATGAGCGGGATGCAGTAATCTTTCATGCATAAGTCAATCAGGATAAGACCTGCATACAGGGAAAACCCGATGATCATTGCGGCATGGTAAGCTGGAAAGAAAAGGATTACACCGGCAATAAGAAGCCCAAATAATATGTGGGAAGATTTACGCAAGTACTCGTTCATGTGTACCGGGAGCCTGCAATGCAGATAAGGTGATCCTTTCCGGATCATCTCCGGAAAGAAGCTGGCTGGTGCTAAAAAAATGGAGGATGTTACTCATCCTGGAATATGTTCGTAAAGATGGAGTCAGTTCCGGTTGCATCAAGCCTGGCACGCTCTGCCTTCTCCTCAACAAATGCATGGATGGGCGGAGTCATGTCAATACCCGGTATGTGTTTGAACTGTTTCTCAATCTCAACCTGCTGGGAGTGCATGAAGAGTGCATTGGGGATGTCCATGGAACAGAGTTCCTCACACTGACCGCAGTTGATACAGGAGTCTGAAACATGAGCAAACCTTATCAGGTGGAACATGAACCCTGGTGGTAGTTGTCCTGGCTTGATGTACCATGGCTTTTTGGTTGAGCACTCGATACAGTAACAGATCGGACAGTTGTCAATACAGGCATAGCATTTGATACACCTGGATGTCTCGTCCATCAGAAGCTTTAGCCGGTCCCTGCCTTTTCCAAGTGAGGCAAAGTCTCTTGCACGCCATTCATCACCAAGTTTGAGCATGGCTTTTTCAACCTTGCCACGAATCTCAATGCCCTTTGGATCTGCTGCTGCAACTTCAACGGCACCTTTGGCCTGTGCATCAGAGAGGATTTTTGCACCTTTCTCTGAGCAGACTTCAACAAAGGTTGCCTTTCCGGCCTTGTCACCAATGACTCCCCAGTTACCACATGCAAGATCTGCCTGGCGTGGGATTTTCATCTTGCAGCGGCGGCAGTTGGACCGGCGCCCAAACCCTTCTTCCTCAAGATCATCAATCTTGATGCCCTTGTGCCCGCCTTCATACTCGATGATGAACTGGCCCTTGTCGATCTCTTCCTTGTGAACTGTGTCTGGATCGACGCCGAACTTTTCAGCTATCATCTTCCTTGCACTGACCGGACTTACAGATCCACCACAGTTGACGCCAACCATGACGATATTGTCAAGGTTGATCTGGTTTCTCTTTGCAAGCTCGTAAAAAGCCATGACATCGCAACCCTTGCAGGTCACAGCGATCTTCATGTTTTTTGCACCGTCAGCGTAGTTCTTTAATATCTTTGGAAGCAGAAGGGTTCCACAGTGCAGTGACCCTGCAGTAGATACAACTTCTGCCGGGTCAGTGATGAATACAGGTACTGCATCATAGATGTCCTGACCTTTTCTGACCGCAAAGACTGCGTCCACGAATTTGCTTTCAAGTGCGTATTTCAGGAGTGCG
>JAAYPD010000114.1 GCA_012520015.1 Methanomicrobiales archaeon | reverse complement strand
TATCGCCTGGTCAGGGGGCATCACCCTGCCGATAACATCGCTGCCCCTGATGCCTGGCAGTTTTGAGGCAAATACCCCAATCATGTCACCCCTCACCTGTCCGTCAGAGATAATAGTGATCCCCGCTTTTTTCTGGAGGGACACTGCCTCTTCCACTGCGAAATGCAGGGGATCAAACAGGCTTTTCAGCGTCCGCTTTGGCTTTGCCGGATAACTGCCCACAACCGTCGTCGGAAGGATTATGTCTGGGATGAATGGCTTCATGATCAGGGAACAACCCGGTGTCTGTCACGGGGGAAGAGAACCGCCTCACGGACATTGGAAAGGCCAAGCATGGTAGTTACAAGACGCTCTGCACCAAGTCCCCATCCTGCATGTGGCGGCATTCCAAACCTGAAGGGGTTTAGATAGAACTCAAAGTTCTCAGGATTTAATCCTTTCTTAGAGATCTGCTCAGCAAGGAGATCATGCTGGTGAACCCTCTGTGCACCTGACGAGAGCTCCATCCTTGGGTGCATCATGTCAAAAGCCTTGCAGATCTCCGGATCGTTCTCATATGGCATGGCATAATATGGCCTGATAGAGGAAGGCCAGTCGACGATAAAGTACATCCGGCCCATCTCTTCGCCTATTGCCTTCTCTGCCGCGGTTCCTATGTCGTCTCCATAGACTATCTCTTCCCCGCACTTTGCAGAAGCAATCTCGATCGCCTCACTGTATGGAAGACGGGGAAATCCCTTTTCAGGAACCGAAAAGGAGTCAAGCCCCATGTCGGCGATAGCATCGCTGCAGTTATCGTCAACAAACTGGTAAATATTCCTGACAAGATCTTCCAGGGTCTGCATTACCCCAAGATGGTCGGTAAAAGAGACTTCTATATCGATGGAGGTAGCCTCGTTGAGGTGTTTTGTAGTATTATGTTCTTCAGCCCTGAAGATGGGGCCTATCTCATATACTTTTTCAAACCCTGCGGCCATCATCATCTGCTTGTAAAGCTGCGGGCTCTGGTTCAGAAATGCCTCCTTCTCAAAGTAGGCTATCGGGAAGAGGTCGGTCCCTCCTTCGGTTGCTGCCGCAACTATCTTTGAGGTATTAATCTCGATAAAACCATTATCAAAAAAGAAATTCCTTGCTGCATGCTGAACGGCATTTCTTATCTTAAATATTGCACCGACCCTTGGTCTGCGTGCATCAAGGAACCGGTTATCAAGCCTGGTATCCAGCTCTGCAGGCACCTTTTCCGCAACATCGAGTGGCAGGGGACTTGCAGAAAGGCTCACTATCTCGATGGAATCAGGAATAAGCTCTCTGCCGCCAGGGGCTTTCCCTTCCGGTTTTACCGTTCCTGTAACCCTGACAACAGACTCACGTGATATCGCACGGATCGTTTCAGCGATGCCAGGTGCAACTTTCTTTTTAGGTATGGTGACCTGAAGTATTCCTGTTCTGTCACGTATTAAGAGGAAAGCAAGACCTCCAAGGTCACGAATCTCATGTGCCCACCCGATAACCTCTGCCGTGGCTGTATCAGGAGTGATGGAACTTATCGAAACACGCATATTATACCCTTACTCAATGAGCTGGAACTCTCAAAACACTTTGCTGAAGGATCATCACCAGGTTTTATTGATATTTACAGGAAAGTGTACCTGTAATCCATGTCAGAGAAAAAAGTACCGTCGGTTTTTAAAAAAGAGGATTTATTTGGTAAATCCCGTTCCACGCTGATCACCGGTGTTCTCCGGCCGGATAAAAAAAGGATCGATATCTGGTACGACGAGACCGGGACCATCCGTGCAGCAGGCCCGGATACTGCCCGGGATCACCGCAGTGAGGCAGATATCATCCTTGACGGAGCAGGGTTTCTGGCAATGCCAGGTCTTGTAAATGCCCATACCCATGCAGCAATGACACTTCTTCGCGGATATGCCGATGACATGCACCTGCAGCAATGGCTCTCAGAAAAGATCTGGCCGCTTGAGGCACATCTTACAGGTGATCATGTATACTGGGGAACAAGACTTGCCTGCCTTGAGATGATAAGGTCAGGAACAGTCGCATTCAATGACATGTACTTCTTCATGAAGGACGCAGCGCGGGCGGTGGAAGAGTCAGGTATACGCGCCGTGCTCAGCCATGGGATCATAACCTTTGGAGACGAGGAGAAACTTGAGGCTGAACTAAAAGCTACAGCTGACCTGGTAAGCCATGTAAAGTCACTGAATAATCCAGGGATAAAACCTGCCATTGCCCCCCATGCACCATATACTGTCCCGCCAGGTCACCTTGAGATATGTGCAGAATATAGTGAAAACGAGAAGATAATCATCCATACCCACCTTGCCGAGACAAAGCAGGAGGTTGATGACTGTCAGAAGGCCCATGGAATGACCCCTGCAGCCCTTCTTGACAAGGCCGGATGCCTTACGAAGAGAACGGTCGCCGCTCACGGGTGCTGGCTTTCAGAAGAGGACTGCCGCCTTCTTGGAGAAAGGGGATCATTTATCGTCCATAACCCGGTGAGTAATATGAAACTTGCAACCGGACGGGCAATGCCATATCACTGGCTCATGGAACAGGGCGCAAATGTATGTCTTGGGACAGACGGCTGTTCATCTAATAATAACCTTGACATGTATGAAGAGATGAAGACCGCTGCACTTTGCCAGAAATTCTACTGGAATTCGGATACAGTTCTCCCTGCTGCAGAGGCTCTCTCCATGGGAACTTCCAGGGGATCTGCTGCTCTTGGTTATCACGGAGGAGAGATAAAAGAGGGGATGTCGGCCGATATCGTGCTCATCTCCCTTAAGCACCCGTCCATGGTTCCACTCCATAATCCGGTTTCAAATATCGTGTACTCTGCCAATGGAAGTGCTGTTGACACCGTCATATGCCAGGGAAAGATCCTGATGTACAACAGTTACATCCCTGACGAAGAGGAGATAATTGCAGGAGCATCAGGAAGTGCAGGTGACCTCCTGCAGCGGGCGGGAACCGGGGCATAATTTCATAATCGCGTGCATCCTTACATACCCATATCAAGTTAATCCACGGAATTGCATTGGCTTTTATCTGTCTTGTACTCCTGGGGACTTCCCTGGCCGGGGCTGAACAGACCGAAAAGAGTTATGATGACTTGTTTGGTGACAGCCTCAGCTCTCTCTTCTCCGGGGAAGATGGATCGTTTAACCTTGCCAGCCTTTTCAGCGAGGGGGTAATCACAGGGATCATCACCTTTATCCTGGCGTTTTTCATGTCCCTTTTTGGTATATCATTATCATGAAACATGGGAGAGGATCTCTCTCATGAGATCCTCTGCGATATCCGGAGATTTCATGAGGGTGTCAAGCCGGACAGAACCCTGGACAAGATTTGTGTCCCTTATATCCTGGATGAACAGGTCGACAAGATCGGCATAAACCGCCTGAACCCCGGTAGAGTCCGGCTTAAATCCCATCGTCTTCATGAGCTGGGCAGCCGGGCCTGAAACCGGACTGTCCCCGATGAACGGGCTGATTGCTACCACTTTTTTCTTAGCCAGCTCTTCCCTTACCCCAATGCATGAGAGGATGGGGAGTATACTTGTTACAGGATTACTTGGGCCTATGATGACCGCGTCAGCCCTTCTTATTGCATCAATTACCTCAGGTGTTGCAGGAGGCTGTCTCTTAGGGACGTGGATTACCCCGGATATATCAGTATTGCCCCGGTGCCTGACCCAGTACTCCTGGAAATGAATATCTCCCTCTTTTGTCCTGACATAAGTTGTCCACTCTGAATCTGACATGGGGAGGATATTCCCGCCTGCCCCGAAATGAGAACAAAGCCTCTTTGTTGCCTGAGTAAGCGTCATCCCGCCCCTGAGCCATTCTGCCCTGGCAAGGTGAACTGCCCTGTCCTTATCACCTATGGACATGAACGCATCTGGAAGAAGCATGTTTATGGCCTCGTGGGTCACAAAACTGTCACCTTTTATTCCCCACCATGTATCAGTATTTAACGATCCTGCAAAAAGGTATATGACCGTGTCAATATCAGGGGAGATATGACCGCCCTGGTACCAGATATCCTCCCCCGTGTTCACAATGACCGTGATCTCTGCATCGGGAATTAATCTCCGGGCACCCTGGAGAAGCTTTGGTGTCCCGGTTCCACCAGAAAGGAAAGTGATCATCCTTTTCTATTTTACCTTCCCGATCATAACTCATGCGGGGACCGAATGAAATCAATTAAGGATCCGGTCCATGGGTACATCCAGGTGGATTCAACCCTCCTTCCTCTCCTGGATACTCCACAGGTCCAGCGACTTCGGTATATCAGGCAACTTGGGTTTTCATACCTTGTTTACCCTGGCGCACATCATACCAGGTTTGAGCATTCCCTTGGCACTATGCACCTTGCCAATGCTCTTGTAACCCGCCTGTCTCTCTCTCCTTATGATCATGCCCATGTTTCTGCAGCAGGCCTGCTCCACGACATCGGTCACGGCCCCTTCTCTCATGCAATAGAAGGCCTGTCAAGAGAATTTCTGGGAAGAAAGCACACAGATATCTATGAACAGTTAAGCACGGGAAACCTTGGGGAGGTTTTGTCCGATACCGGCCTTGACCCTGACCTGGTTAACCGGCTAATCAACGGAGACCACCCCTTGTCAGGAATAATACATGGTGACCTGGATGTTGACCGGATGGATTACCTCCTCCGTGATGCCCATTATACCGGGGTGCCTTACGGGACCGTAGATGCCATGCGCCTGATCAGGGCGATGAGGCTTTGTGATACCGGGATAATGCTTGATATTTCTGGTGTACAGGCTGCTGAATCACTTCTTATTGCAAGAACCCTGATGCGGCCTGCTGTTTATTATCACCATGTCAGCAGGATTGCCGAGAAGATGTTCACGATGGCGGTTTACCAGTACATAAAAGATGACCCTGCCAGGAGGCTGACATCCCTGCTTGTTGCTGATGATGCGGCCTGTATGCAATATCTCCTGCAGGCAGATGATCCACTGGTATCAGGCCTTGCAAAAAACCTCTACGAACGCAGGCTATTTAAGCGGGCACTTTATGTGGGGAAGGATGATGTCAGGGATGTTCACCAGATTACCGATGAATCATTCCTACAGGAACGTGACCTTGCAGAGGATATTGCCCTTGAGGCAGGGGTTAGTCCAGGGCAGGTTATGGTTGATATTCCTGCATTTCCACGGGATATCTGGATGGATGTCATGGTTAAGGAGAGGTATTCAGTAAGCAGGCTTGAAGAGGTATC
>JAAYPD010000008.1 GCA_012520015.1 Methanomicrobiales archaeon | reverse complement strand
GATGCCTGTGGTCTTGCTGAAGATCATGATCCTGAAAAGATGTCTCTTTTTTTCAGGAACGGGTATCCTCTTTCTGAAGGGGAGCGTTCGGTTTATGCTCCGGTTAAGAGCCGGTGGTGTAAAAAATGTGGTGCTCTTATTGAGAACGAGGATAATGAATGTGAGCAGGTGAATGAGGGCAGGCTTTGTCTTCATGAGGGAAAGAAGTTTTCTGGTCTTGTCGGGAAGAGGACTTTTTCTGAGAAGAGGCTGGTTACGACCGATTTGGTTCCAAAGAGGCTTGAGACTAAGTGCCCTATTAGGAGGGATGGTCATACGAGTATGGGGGATGGCTGGACGCTTTCTCCTTATCATGTGGAGGGGATTGAACCTGGTGTTTCATTTGGATTCATGATGGTTGCTGATGACCTGGTTGCTGATGATGTGGTTTTGTCTTTGAATGAGGCATCTTATGCCTGCGGTCTTGGTGGTTTTAGATCCCGCGGGTATGGTCTTGTTAATGTTTCTGTTGATATGAAGGTCTCTGATGATGAGTATATCGCAAAAAGGGCAGGGAATTTTTCAACTGAAGATGAGTATCTTCTGATTCTTAATGCTCCATGTATTCTGCGATCTGGTGCCAGTTCCATGATTGGTATTGATATGTCATTTTTCGAGGCGATTAATCGACGACTGGAGTCAAAGGGGTATAAGGGGGATATCTGTCCTGGTTCTGATCCTGCTCCTTATATTACAAGGTCGGTGGTAAGGGGCTGGTCTCTTAAGAATGGGAATATGGTGGATGAGATTGTTCCTGCTAATGGCCCGGGGAGTTGTGTTGTGGTCTCGGGTTCTCCGTCTTCTCTTGCAGCTCTTGCGGTCTATGGTGTCGGCGATCTTCAAAGTTGTGGTTATGGTGAGATGTTCATCTCAGGGGTGATCTGATGGATATGAGTGATATGAACCAGAAAGCCTGGGAGATTGCTGCTATGGCTATGATCCGTAAGGGAAGGGTGATTGAGAGTTACTCGACCGGACAGGTCAGGTTCTTTTTTGAACAGGCCAGGTTTTCCAGGTTTAAGTCAGCGATAAAGACACAGCAGAGCCAGTATTCTCCCCAGCCTTCTGATGGAAGGAGCGGAAATGATCCAAGGGCAATTGCTGATATGAGACAAAGGGTGGAGAAGAACAAAAAGGTCGGGGAGGAGGTTATCTCGGTAATGGAGGTTCTTCCTGCCAGGGAAAGGATGAGGTTTGTCCAGTACCTGCTATGGAATATAAAGATTATTGAACAGCTTGGTGGGAACAAGGAAAGGATTGGAAAGGTCCTCTCTGCTGAACTGGTCAGGGACCCGGAGGCTGTTCTTGAAAAGTTACCGGAGATGCAGAATCAACAAAGAGACAGGAGATATAGGAGGGGATGAGAGATGCAGATGAATGCTGAAGAACTGAGAGAGATTGTGATAAAGTCTTATAAACTGACTGTGCTGATGCCAAAACCGTCAAAGAAGGAAGGGAAGTATGCTATTGAGTCCAGGAGCAAGTTTAAATCTCTTCCTGAAGCTTTACGCCAGATGGAGGATGCCTCGGCATCGATTACGCATTTTGTCAAGAGTGCTGCGTATTTTCTTCCAAGGAAGGATGCGGGCACAAGGCCTGACCAGATGCTCCCGTTTATGGACAGGCTTCTTGAATATGTGAATGAACTGAATGGTTCTGGCGTGGATGCGGAGAAGGTCAGGGAGAAGCTTCAGTATCTTATCGGTTATGCTAACTGGAATGCAGATGCTATCTGTGCAGTTCTTACCGCAAACGGGGGTGATAAGGCTAAGTCTGAAGGGACTATCAGGAATATGCTTGAGGCTGAGCTGAAGGTTGTTGGTGCCGGGGATGAGGTTGAGAAGGTTTTTGAACTGGTTAAGGGGTGGCTGCCTTATGCGGGTGATGTTCATTCTGGTACAGAGGGCAGGGACCGGGGGCAGTGGGGTCAGGCGAGGACTGGTCAGCAACAGAGGAGGAGATATTGATGTTTTCGACTTTTGAGAACCGTGCTATTGTGTCCTGGGATATTGTGACAAGGTCTGATCTTCATATCGGGGGTCGTGGCTCTTCAGGACCGTCTGATGTTGATCTTCCTGTTCTTCGGAATAATAATGATTATCCGGTTATTCCGGGGAGTAGTATCAAGGGGGTGCTTCGCACTGAACTTGAACGTCTTCTTCGTGGCTGCTCTGTTGATGTCTGCACGATTCCTGATGTGTGTTACTCGTCAAGATGGCTTAGCGATAATCCTGAAAGGAAGGGGAAGGAGGTGGATCCCTGTCTTGTATGCCAGATTTTTGGTAGTGGAGGGAATTCTTCTCCTGTCAGGGTCAGGGATGCGACGGCGGCCGGGAAGATGACGGTGGTTCGTGATGGTGTTGCTATTGACCGGAAGACGAGGAAGGCAGCCAAGGGGAGTAAGTATGATCTTGAGGCTGTGCCGAAAGGGACGGTGTTCTCTGGTAAGGTGACGGTTGAGAACTGCACTCTGTATGGTAAAGAATATGCCCGTCTTGGGGGTCTTCTCTCCCTGGTTGAGTTTTTCAATGCCTGTGCCGGTACTATGGGTCATTCTGTCTCACGAGGGTATGGGGAGGTTGAGATTAATATTAAGGATATTTCTGTAATTTCGGCTGAGGATTACCTTAACGGGAAGTGTTCGGGGACGGTGTATGAGAATGGGACGACGGAGTATGATGAGTTTGTAAGCCTGGCCCTTGATGCCTGGAGGGCCTGTGTTTCGGTGAAGAAGGAGTAGTGGAGGTTTGTATGGATTCTTTAGACCGGTTTTCTAACCGGTTCCTGATTGAAGGGGAGATTGAGCTGAAGACTCCGATGAGGATTGGTGGCGGACAGAATGCTGCTATGTATTCTCTTTCTCCTTCTCCTGTGATTGAGTGTTATGATGCCGGCTCTGGCACTTTTGAGCCGTATATTCCGGGTAGTAGTCTTAAGGGTGTTCTTCGCAGTACGCTTGAACGCCTGGTCAGGACTTTTGATGTTTCCCAGTGTTGTGTCTGTACTGGTGACAGGAACGAGGGTGCTGTGCTTTGTGGTAAGGAGTCCTGCATCTCCTGCCGGTTGTTTGGTTCGAAGAACGGGGGTGCAAAGGTCAGGATCAGGGATTCGCACCTGACCGAGGAATGCCGGACTACGAAGGACCGGTCTGCTTTTCTTCGGGAGCAGCCCCACTTTGGCAGCCCGGGTGGTGGAAAAGGGAGAATGCGACCTGAAGAGTCGGTCTCGGCTGGTACGGGTTTCCGGTTTCATATTGATCTTGATAATGGTACTGAAGAGGAGGTTGGACTGATTCTACTTTCTCTTCGGGAGTTTAACAATAATCGTGCTCATCTTGGTGGCGGGTCAACGAGAGGTCATGGTTTTTGCCGGGTTAAGAGATATTCTGTAAAAAAGCTCTGGCTGAAGGATGGAGCTTTATCTAATGAGAAGGTGTCTGGCAAGGATTGTATGTCTGCTGCCAAACGGTATCTTGCCGGTCTGAACGGGTCATCGGATAATGAGAGAGGGTTTGACAGGTACTGGAGGGCATTTTCTGGTCCTGTTGACCGTTTTGATGATGGTCATGTGGTTGCAATGTTAAAGGTCACCTGTCTGACTGAATTTTCGATGAAGGGGCTTGATGAGACGACGGTTACTAACGGACTCGGGCCTGTGATTCCTGGTTCTACGATCAAGGGTTTTCTCCGTCATAAGCTTGAAGAGAGAGAGACTGACCGGACAAGCATGAATTCGATTTTTGGAGGGAAAGATCATCGTGGCAGGCTTATTGTCTCTGATGCCTGGTATGATGGAAAAAAGGAGATTGGGAAAGAAAAAATACCAAGGAATTCAGAGCTCAGGATGTTTATGGTCTTTGATAATATGACTAAGGACGAGATGGATTATGTCACCGATCTGTTTGACCTGGAAGTTCAGATCACCGGGAATACGAGTGCCGGTGTGACAAGGAATTCGCATGATAATGCGAAGAATAAGGTTAAGATGCATGTCGAAGATGTTAAACGGTTCTCGGCCAGGGAGTATCTTGCTGAATGATCT
>JAAYPD010000113.1 GCA_012520015.1 Methanomicrobiales archaeon | reverse complement strand
TTTGAGACGAAATTAATGTTCTTTAATACTTTCAGGCCGCTCACAACCAGCTGGCTCTGGTCTCCTTCTGCCCCGGTCGCGGTCTGGAACCTGATGGTCTTTCCAATGTCTGCATTGGTTATCGGCACTTCAAGGTAAGGACCATTGTCAGAACCATAAGAACCGGCAGCCTGTGTGGTAATCTGCCCACGGATCTGGTTGTCAATAAGTGCATAGATGGTATTTCCTGCAGCAAGTGGTGATCCGTCAAGGTTTGCCCGGCCCCAGAAAGAGTACCTGGTCTGAGCAGATACAGTAAAGGTCAGATCCAGGTTTTTCTTAATAACCTGACCAGCAGCAGAGACATCTTCAGATGCGATGATAATATCGACCTGACCGGAAGACACAGCAATCTGTTGTCCTGCGATATAGGTTGCACCACCAAACTGGGCTGTGAATGAGATATATTTTCCATTATCGGTCAGGTATACCGGAACATTCAGGTTGCTGTATGCACCCTGTGTGGTTACAGTCGTCTGCCCGCGAACCTGATTGTCGATCACTGCCGAAAGAACTGTTCCAGCCGGTGCATACTGCCCGTCAAGCAGGGCTGAACCGCTGAACCGGTAAGTCTCCGGTGGGGTGGTCGTACCAAAGGTCAGGTCAAACCAGCTGCCAACCTGCTGCCCGACGCTGATACCCTGTGAGGCCTGAAGTGATGAACTGCCTGTTATTGCATTAAATACGATAGTCTTTCCATAGTCAGCCTGGCTGACCGGGATAGTAAGACCTGAATATGACCCTGCGGAGGTTACTGTAACCTGCCCCCTGACCTGGGAATCGATGGTTGCAGAGATGATAGTTCCAACCGGTGCAGGCAGGTTGTCCAGCAGTACATTACCTGACAGGGTATAAGTCTGGACAGGTGTTATGGACGAGGCAGAGAGATCAAGTCTCATGACTCCGCCTGTGCTTACCGTAAGAGTCTGGTCAGCCTGGTAATCGTTCAGCCTGAATGTTATCGTCTTTCCGGTATCAGCACTGGTTACCGGCACCTCAAGGAACGGCCCATATGATGAACCATAACTTCCGGCCTGCTGCACCGTTGTTTTTGCCCTGACAACCCCGTCTATCAGTGCTTTAACCTCAGTGCCAACAGGAGCGGCCGTTCCACCAAGCAAAGCAGAACCATAAAGCTCGTATTTTGCTGATCCAACAGACTGGGAGAATGAGTACAGGAATATGTTTGAATTTCCTGTCCTGTAATCCTGCCAGACCAGGTGATTGCCGTGGATTGACGGATTTTTCTGGTCACTCTGGTTGGATGTTATCTGGTATATATACCCGGTGATCAGGTCGAGCAGGTATATATCCGCATTCCCATTCCGGTAGTCCTCCCATACAACAAGCGGGCCCGAAACATCCGGGTTTACAGCCTTGTATCTTCCGTCAGTAAGCTGGTACTCCTGGAAATTATCCAGTGTCATGGCAAAAATGTCAGATACACCATTCCGGTTATCTTCCCAGACCACGATCTTTCCGCTTATCTTTGGCTTTGTCTGGTCAGACGGATGGTTCGTAAGCGGGTATTCTTTTCCAGTAGTGATATCATAAAGGTAAATATCAGCATTTCCATTCCTCCAGTCTTCCCAGACGATATATGATCCTGATATGTCCGGGTTTTTCTGTTCTGCAAGATCTTTCGTTACCACCTGGCTTGTTCCAGTATTAAGGTCAGCCATGTAGATGTCGGAATTCCCACTCCTCCAGTCCTGCCATGCTATGTACCTTCCTGACACAACCGGCTGGTTCTGGTTGGAGGTGGATGATGAAATCGGTGCAGCTGTGTCGGTCTCAAGGTTATACCCGTGAATATTGACAACCTTGTTTGATCCTGCACCTGATTGTTCATACACCACGATCCTTCCTGAAATATCTGGATTGGCCTGGTGAAGTTTACCCGGGTACACCTGGTAAAGGCCGCCTGACTTGATATCATATAATCCGATTCCCGACACCCCGGCATTCCACTCTTCAAAAACAACCCTTCCATCCGAGACTTTCGGATTTATGTGGTTAAGGTTTCCAAAGGTGATCTGCTTCTCAGATCCCCCACATGACTCTGAGGAGAGATCAAATCCGGCGGTGTCTACCGTCACGGTATTCGCGATGGTATACTCATCCGGGTTTTGTGCAACCGAAAGGATTGCAATACCACTTGATGTACTCACCGGGGTACTAAATGTTATATCCCCCGCCTGGATCTCTTCTCCTGATTCCCCGGTCTGAGAGAACACAATCTCCTGTGCGACAGCTGCACCACAGAGGAATATAAGCAGAATAATTGACAAATATCTCCACATCTTCATCATTAAGCCTCCCATCCGCAGGTACGCCTGATCTGATTCAGGTGATACCCTTCACATGATATATGTGCTAATCTGTACGCTTAGCCCTATTAAAAACTATCATTTCCAAACACGGCTCTGGAAAAGCCCCTGACAAGAAAACAAGACAGTATTCACTTAATAACGAAATATATCAATATATTGGATCCGATAAATCGCGAGCGCGCCGGTTTTCATTGGGCAGGTCTTAATTATCTTTTGTGCGCGAAAAGTGATCTGCGAGGATGATCATTTCACCCTGATGATACCATCATTATGGTTCAAAGACAGAATATCTGAGCAGCTCATACAGGCGATATTAAATCAGGTAACAAAAGCAAAGCCTTCTGCAATAATACAGAAATTATGCAAAAAACTTTGAAGTAACTATGAAGTGCGAACGTTATGCATCCCCTGGAATATTCATATTATTTTCCGTTTATTCCAGTCCGTTAAACAATGCACTAAGGTATCTCCGGGAGAGACGAGTGACAAGGAGCAACATATGAAGGTCGGTTTATGGAACCAAGGATTGTCGTAGGGGTTTCCGGTGCATCAGGCATGATCTATGCCAGAAGGCTGCTTGACCACCTGGCCGGTAAAGCCGAGGTTCATATCATCCTGACCCAGGTAGCAAGAGAGATAGCTGAACATGAGAAGGTCGTATTTGAAGATCCTGATCTGATCATACATTCGCCGGACAATCTTGCATCTCCTGTTGCAAGCGGGTCGTTTATTCACCATGGTATGGTCATTGCACCCTGCAGCATGAAGACATTGTCAGCAGTAGCCCATGGATTTACTCCAAACCTGCTGACAAGAGCGGCGGATGTGACCTTAAAGGAGAGAAGACCATGCATTCTCCTTCTTCGGGAGAACCCTCTCTCAAGGATTCATATAGAGAACATGCTCCGGGCCCATGATGCAGGGGCCCTCATCATGACCGCAAGCCCTCCATTTTATCACAGGCCTGATGATATCACAGGGCTTGTTGATGCGGTTGTTGCACGAATACTGGATCATCTGAATATCACGCACTCAATTGGCGGCAGGTGGGTTGGATTTTCATGAGAAATTTTATAGAACAGATGAGAAACAAGGGTCTTGTCACTGATGTGCATGAACCGGTTTCTTCAAGATTTGATGCACCAAAGCGTGCATTCAGTACTGACCAGCTGTTATTTTTCCATAACCTTGATGGAAAAAAAGCGGTGATGAATCTTGTTGCCAGCAGAGAGAGCCTTGCAACGGCCCTTGATGTCCCTTCAAATACCCTGGTTCCAAGGCTTGCATCCTGCCGGTACGACGGGAAGCTTATCGATGCAGGAACTCTCCAGTTAAGACCGGTCGATCTTGACGAAATTCCGATAATGGAGAACTATCCTGGCGAAGCCGGAAGGTACCTGAACTCAGGGGTTGTTTTTTCCAGGTACGAGGGCGTGGAAAATGCCTCGGTGCACCGGATGCTAAAGGCAGGAAAAGACAGGCTT
>JAAYPD010000112.1 GCA_012520015.1 Methanomicrobiales archaeon | reverse complement strand
TGGACCCGGTTATTGGCCGGGATGAAGAGATAAGAAGGGTTTTGCAGATCCTTTCACGGAGAACCAAGAACAACCCGATTCTTATCGGTGAACCTGGCGTTGGAAAGACTGCCATTGCCGAGGGGCTTGCTCACCGGATAATTGACGGAGATGTGCCTGATAACCTGAAAACAAAGCAACTCTTCTCCCTTGACATGGGCGCCCTGATTGCCGGGGCCAAATACAAGGGAGAGTTTGAAGAAAGACTTAAGAGCGTGATAAAAGAGGTTGTCTCTTCAGACGGCGAGGTAATCCTGTTCATTGACGAGATCCACACCCTTGTCGGTGCAGGTGCAAGTGAAGGGGCAATGGATGCTGCTAATATCTTAAAGCCTGCCCTTTCAAGGGGCGAGCTGCATGTCATCGGTGCAACCACGTTAAAAGAGTACCAGAAGTACTTTGAGAGAGATAAAGCGCTTGAACGAAGATTCCAGCCGGTGATGGTCAATGAACCTGACACCCTTGATGCGATCTCTATCCTCAGGGGTATAAAGGAAAAATATGAGACTCATCACCATGTCAGGATAAAAGACGAAGCCATCATTGCAGCCGTAGAATTGTCACAGCGGTATATTTCAGACAGGTTTCTCCCTGACAAGGCCATTGACCTGATTGATGAGGCAGCGTCAAAACTTCGGCTTGAGATAAACTCCGTCCCTGAAGAACTTGAGATAATTGAGAGAAAGATTCGCCAGCTGGAGATTGAACGGGAGGCAATAAAACGCGAAAAGGATCAGATCAAGCTTGACTCCCTGAACGAGGAGATCGGAAACCTTAGCGAGGAACGAAACAGGCTTAAGGCAAAATGGCAGTCGGAAAAGGAGATAGTAGAGCAGATACAGCTATCGAAGAACGAGATTGAGGATCTCAAGTACGAGGCTGACAGTGCCAACCGTGCAGGAGACTTAGGCAAAGTTGCAGAGATAAGATATGGCAGGATCCCTGATAAAGAGAAGATTATTGAGGCTCTCAAGGAAAAACTGACCGATCTCCAGAAAGACTCTGCCATGGTTAATGAAGAGGTGGACTCTGAGGAGATTGCCGAGGTTGTATCCAGGTGGACAGGAATTCCCGTCAGCCGGATGCTCCAGAGCGAAAAACAAAAACTCCTCATGCTTGAGTCAGAACTGCATAAACGTGTGATTGGCCAGGACGAGGCAATTGGTGCTGTATCTGATGCCATCCGGAGGAGCCGTGCAGGTCTTTCAGATTCAAAACGGCCAATCGGTTCATTCATCTTCCTTGGGACAACAGGAGTAGGAAAGACCGAACTTGCAAAGGCCCTGGCCGAATTCCTCTTCAACAATGAAGCAAACATGGTCAGGATTGACATGTCAGAGTACCAGGAGAGGCACACGGTTTCACGCCTTGTAGGAGCTCCGCCCGGATATGTCGGGTACGAAGAGTCAGGCCAGCTTACTGAAGCGGTCAGGAGAAAACCCTACTCTGTAGTCCTGTTCGACGAGATAGAAAAAGCACATCCTGATGTATTTAACATCCTGCTCCAGGTCCTTGACGATGGACGGCTGACTGACAACAAGGGTCGGACAGTCGATTTTAAAAACACCATCATCATCATGACCTCTAACACCGGGTCACATATCATCCAGGAAAATCTTGAACACCTGACTGATAAGAACAGGGAGGAGATATACGGGAAAACCAGGGAACAGGTGTTTGAACTTCTCAAAAAGACCATCAGACCTGAGTTTTTGAACCGGATTGATGAGATCCTGATGTTTCACCCGCTTACCAGGGATGAGATCCTGTCGGTTGTCAGGCTTCAGCTGGACAATGTCCGTAAAATGCTTGAAAAGAATGATGTCAGATTTTCTGTCACTGAAGATGCAGTCCGCCTTGTCGCCCGCCTTGGGTTTGACCCGCAGTTTGGGGCACGGCCGATCAAAAGGGTTATTCAGAAGAATCTGCTTAACGAGATCTCAAAGATGATCCTTGCCGGAGAGATAACAAAGGAGAAAGAGATAGTCGTTGATGAGAAGGATGGTATCCTGGTATTTCGCAATGAATGAAACCATGGGGCTGCAAATCCTGTCAGTCCCCACTTTTTTTAATACCTTTACTTTTATAGCAGATAGCAAACCTCCGGAATAGTGCAATGTGCATGCACACCCAAAAGCGACTATCATTTTACATCGCCCATTCCATGTCGTCAAACAATGCAATATACTGGTAAACATTGCCGGCTGCTTGTCTTTCAGGATGAGATGGCAATCTTTATCACTGTTCATTTTATATAATTAATCTTACATCTGACCCGATTTATGAGAGAGAAAAGCCCTCCTGAAGAGGTATACTCAAAACCTTCCCCGGACAGTCCAGGGCAACCGGACTCTGATAAGCGGTGCTTCTTTTTTGGGAAATACAAGTTACAAACAGTTCTGGCTTTAACTTTTGTCTCTGTAGTGATGCTTGCAGTCTCTCTCACATGGTTTGTAACAATTCAGACAAATCAGTATGCAGTAAACGATCTGGCAGGGCAGATCCAGGATAAGGTGACTGACC
>JAAYPD010000111.1 GCA_012520015.1 Methanomicrobiales archaeon | reverse complement strand
CCTTTTCTTCCACTTCTGCTGTCATGTATGTAACTGAATGTACATCCCTCTTTTTCTGATGCCAGCCCAATAGTACCTGAATGAGTTTTTCAGAGGACATCAGGGCTGCTGCTGATGCAGTCCGTTCATGCAGGGAGGTTACGATCATCTCTCATATTGATGCGGACGGGATAAGCAGCGAGGCAATACTGGCCATGGCTCTTAGCCGGGAGGGTATACATGTCTCCACTACCTTTGTCCGCCAGCTTGATCCTCTGACCCTGGACCAGGTGCCTGATGATTCTTCCCTGAAGATCTTCTCAGATCTTGGTTCAGGTCAGCAGCAGATGCTCATGGAGAAAGGGCTGGATCCCTCAAGGACAATAATAATAGATCACCATGTCAGCCAGCCTGCGGATCATGGCGATCCATTCATCGAAGTTAACTGCCTGAACCATGGCCATGAAAAGATGAGTGCGGCCGGTGTCTCTTACCTTGTTGCAAGGGAGATCGATTCGATAAATACCGATCTTGCAAAGCTTGCTGTCATCGGAAATGTTGGTGATATGATGGATCGTGAACATCTTCGTCTTACTGGCCCGGCAAGGGAGATACTGCTGGATGGTATCCGTCATGGCACGGTGGAGATGTGGGAACGGGACCTGAATATTTACGGGATATCCACCCGTCCACTGCCACAGTCACTTGCATACTCTGATGACATGGATATCCCAGGGGTCAGCAGGGATATTGATGGTGCAGCGAAGTTTCTTGAGCGGATAGGAATTACTCCCCTGCAGCCTAACAGGTGGCCGGTCTGGGAGGATCTCTCGTTTGACCAGAAACAACTGGTCTGTAGTGCGGTTATTGAACAGATGGTGGCCCATGGGAAGGATACCAGCCGGCTTTTTTCAGATCATTACCTCTTCCCGGACGAAGACTGGCATCATGCCCCTCTTCGGAATGCATCTGAATTTGCAACCATGCTCAACTCTTGTGGCCGGTGGCAAAGGCCAGAGCTTGGTGGAGCCATCTGCCGTGGTGACAGGGTTGAGGCTTACCGTGAGGCTGAGCATATGCTTAGAAATCAACGGAGCAAGATCAGGGAAGTGATGATGTATATAACCGATACGGGCGTCAGTGAGCTCTCCCACATGCTTCACATTCACGTAGGTGGCCGGTTCCCGGATACCATCGTGGGTATAGGTGCGGGGATGGCCCTTTCAAGACTGAACCCGGAGAAACCTATCCTTATCATGTGCGAGGACTCGCTGGACCCGTCTATGACAAAGATATCTATGAGGACCCGCCCCGAGGTTGTGAAGAAGGGTGTTGATCTCCAGCTGGCACTTGCCCAGGCATGCGAGGGCAGGGAAGGTTGCTCAGGCGGGGGTCACAGGATCGCTGCTGGGGCCTTTATCCCACGTGATCATGAGCGTGCATTTATCGAAGATGTGAACCGAATATTAGCGCAGCAATATGCTCAGTCGTGTCAGGACCATCGCTGATCTCCAGTTTGGCAGGGGTATTGGTAATCAGTTGTTTCCAGACTCCTGCAGGTTTATCACGTCCCGCAGAGGGGGGGTACGTCAGGTTCTTCTTGACGAAAGACGCCTTGCAACTCTTCGTGCCCATGACGGCCGCCTGACTCTTGGTCTTGCCGGGGGCAGGCGTCTTTTTGAGGCACTTCCCGGGACGGAAGGAACAGTTGAGGTCATTTCAGATGTGAAATCCTTTATCGCAGCCGGAAAAAACCTCTTTTGCAGGCATGTAGCCAGGGCTGATCCCGGGATTCATGCAGGTGACGAAGTTATCGTCATTGACCAGGATGGAGGGTTTATCGCAGTTGGAGAGGCTGTCCTTTCAGGTGCAGAGATGATGGCGTTTGAGACAGGGATGGCGGTGTCGGTCAGACACGGTATACAAAGAGAGGAATAAAGAGGAATAAATTATGATACCAGGAATGAATCCCCGCAAGATGAAACAGATGATGAAACAGCTCGGGATGGATATCAAACCCATAGAAGATGTGCAGGAGATTGTAATTACCACTGCTTCCGGCCGGTACGTGTTTGACCAGGCTGAGGTTGCGGTTATGAAGATGCAGGGAGTAGTGACCTGGCAGATCACTGGTGAGCCAAGGTTTGAAGAGGCTGTAGCGGTCATCCCGGATGAGGACGTGGAACTTGTGGCCGTCCAGGCGGGAGTTTCAGCTGAAGCTGCAAAGGCAGCCCTTGTCGAGACAAAGGGAGATATTGCCGAGGCCATTTTACGACTGTCTTCATGATTGCAGATGGTGACCGGGTAATTCTTTCAGGCAGGGGGAAGGTGTACTTTGCCAGGGCCGGCGAGGGTAGTCTTGGGACTGACCTTGGGATGGTGGACCTGTCCCTACTGACCGGGAAGATGCCTGGTGATGTGATAAAAACAAGGCCCGGGAAGGAACTTGTCATCCGCCTCCCACGTGCCACTGACTTTTTCGAGCAGGCAAAACGGTCCGGGGCACCTATGCTTCCCAGGGATATCGGGCTTGTGATCGGTCTTACCGGGATGAATAAGAATGATCATGTTCTTGATGCCGGGACGGGTAGCGGGGTTGCAGCGGTCTTTTTTGCCGGAGTTGCCGGAAAGGTGACGACCTGTGAACGGAGGGAGGAGTTTTTCAGGCTTGCGATGGAGAATATCAAAGAGACCGGACTTTCAAACATCGAGGTCCTGAACAAGGATGTCCTGGAGGTTAATGGAACTTATGATATTGTGCATCTTGATCTTGGGATAACCAGGGATCATGTTGTTCATGCTTTCTCCCTTGTCCGTCCGGGCGGGTACCTTGTCTGTTATACACCTTTCTTTGAACAGATGGGTGTTGTTGTTGATACTGCATCAGGGCTTTTTTCAGAGGTCACTGCCCATGAGAGTATTATGCGGGAGATGGACCGGAGTGAGAGGGGGACAAGGCCTTCGACAAAGGTTTGTCACAGCGGGTACCTGACGGTTGCAAGAAAGTGAGCGTGACCAGTTTATCCTTTAATTATTAATTATTAATTATTATTGATGTTCCAGTAATTCCTGTTATTTGTCAGATGGGTACCAGCAAAGGAAATACCTCACAAGGATTATGCAGGATTGGAGATTATACATTAGGTCAGATTGATCATGTCTGATCCAGTTAACAGACAATGCCATATTTATGTCAAGGGCAAAGTTCAGAGAGTCGGGTTTCGGGATAAAGTTGAAGATATAGCATATAATCTTGGATTAACCGGGTATGTTCAAAACCAATCTTCAAATGATGTTGTTATTGTAATAGAAGGTGAAGATGAAAAGATCAACCAGTTTATTCAACAGGTCAGGGATGTTCCTCCTCCAGTAAAGATCAAATCTCTCGATGTTACTGAATATCCTTATTCAGGAGATTATTCAGAATTTTCCATCATAAGAGGGGAGGTGATGGATGAATTTGCAGAAAGGTTTGATACTGCAGTTCATCTCCTTTATAGCATCGATCAAAAGCAGGACCAGATGCTTGACAAACAGGACCAGATGCTTGACAAACAGGACCAGATGCTTGACAAACAGGACCAGATGCTTGACAAACAGGACCAGATGCTT
>JAAYPD010000110.1 GCA_012520015.1 Methanomicrobiales archaeon | reverse complement strand
TTTATGGACCTGCCGCGACTATTATGGAAGATGGTCCGGTGATGAAACAGGCATTTGATTCTATCAGGTATGATCAGGATTATACGGCTGAGTGCCGAAGGCTAATGAAATGGGGCAATGAATAAAATTTATCTAACTACTTTTCTTAAAAATTATCAGTGGGCCAGCTTTGCCCTTATCGCCATCCTGTAACCGCAGATAACCTGGATGCTATCTCCAAACCTCTCGTTCATCTCCGGACTTCCAGTATCAATATAAAGACAGGTTGTGCCTTTCAGTTTTGCCTCGGTTGCGATGACAATCAGAGCATCTGTTCCTGTCTTATCCAGAACCTTCTGGCTTATCTGCTGGTTTCCTCTTCCAAGAATAAAACCCTGTGCTCCGATAGGACTCAGGATGATCTTCACCTTGTCATAATCTTTGACAAGCTCAAGAATCCGCTCTTCATTCAGGTCCTTTCCGACCACCCTGCCCTGGAATATTGCATCAACCCCAAGGATGGTATGGGAGATTCCAAGGCTTTCGGCCACTGCCCCGGTCGTCGTTCCTGCACCAAGAAGGTACAAGGTATCGTCCCGCATTATCTCGGTGATAAACGATGCAATCTCTTTTGTTGCCCTACTGTCATCACCATAGGATACCTGTTTTGAAGACTGGCACAGGACTTTTGATGAAGGAACCTTTGCGTACCCAAAAAGCCTGGTGTCCAGTTCTCCTTTCCGGTACTTCTCTTCATCCACGTCCATGATCTCCCCGTATGTGCTGGAAATGCCATCCCAGGAAGAGAGAAGGCGTGCAGCACTCTCCGGGGTAGTTGCAAAGACTCCGGAATAGATCTTAACCCCGGCCGGGATGCCAAGGATGAGCATATCTTCACCTGTGCATGTGAATACATCCCGTGCAGTCCCGTCTCCACCGCAAAAGATGATAAGATCGCAGTCATTTTTTGTAAACTCCCTGCATGCACTTATCGTATCTTCCGCGGTTGTGAATCTGTCCCCGCCTGGCAAGGGAGGTGGAGGGTTATACAGGCATGTATAAGAAAACCCGGCTGATGAGAGTTCTTCTTCGCCCATCTCTCCGCCGGCTGTAAAAAAGTGAATGTCCTTTCTGGTGATGGCTGATAAGAACCTGGATGCCTTTGCAGGAGAGCCCCTGACAGCACCCAGTAAAATGGCCTCCTTCACACAGCCGTCGGTCCCTTTCAGGCCTACCTTTCCTCCCATTCCTGCATAAGGGTTGACGATAAACCCGATTTTAATCATGAGAGGACTGGAAGTTTCTTTAGGGATTCTTTGATCAGTTCTGCCGGATATTCATAATCTACCAGGGATCCTGCAAAGTAACCCTCATAGCTTGAGAGATCAAAGTGACCATGCCCGCTGTTGTTAAAGAGTATGGTCTTTGCCTCACCGGTCTTCTTACACTCAAGTGCCTTGTTTATTGCAACCCTTATTGCATGTGCAGCTTCAGGTGCCGGAATGATACCCTCTGCCCTTGCAAACATCACAGCCGCATCAAATACCTCGTTCTGGTAAACAGAGGTTGAATCAATCAGTTTGTCTGCATGAAGCTTTGATACCAGTGGTGCCATCCCATGGTACCTGAGCCCTCCTGCATGAATGGATGGCGGGATAAAGTCATGTCCAAGGGTAAACATCTTAAGCAATGGCGTAAGACCTGCCACATCTCCATAGTCATATGCATACATCCCCCTGGTAAGGGAAGGACATGCAGCCGGCTCTACGGCAAGGATCTCAAGATCCGGGTTCTTCCCGTCGATCTTGTCCTTCACAAACGGGAAACAGAGCCCTGCAAGGTTTGACCCCCCACCGGCTGAGGCAATTACAATATCTGCCTTATCATCCACCATATCAAGCTGCTTTTGAGCTTCCTGTCCGATTACGGTCTGGTGCAGGCAGACATGATTGAGGACACTTCCAAGTGAATAATTGGTATTGTCATGTGTTGCCGCATCCTCAACCGCTTCGGATATGGCAATCCCAAGACTGCCTGGTGTATCTGGATCTTTGGCAAGAATTGCCCTTCCTGAATTGGTATCTGGCGATGGTGAAGGAACACAGGTCGCTCCCCAGGTCTGCATCATCATCTTCCGGTACGGTTTCTGGTCATAGCTGCCCCTGACCATGTAGACTTTGCACTCCATACCAAAGAGCTGGGTTGCAAATGCCAGGGATGATCCCCACTGACCTGCACCGGTCTCTGTCGCGATCCTCTCAATCCCTTCTTTCATGTTGTAGTATGCCTGGGCTATGGCAGTGTTTGGCTTATGAGATCCCGGAGGACTGACTCCTTCATACTTGTAGTAGATCTTTGCCGGGGTCTTCAGAAGTTTTTCAAGTCTGTGTGCCCGAAAGAGGGGAGATGGCCTCCATAAGGTTAAGATATCACGAACCTCTTCCGGTATATCGATATACCTCTCCTGGGACATCTCCTGCTTTATGAGTTCCTTCGGAAAGATGGGTTCCAGGTCAGCAGGAACCACGAGCTCCCTGGTCTGGGGATGTCGTGGCGGGTCAAGGGGGGTTTTAAAGTCTGCCTGGATATTGTACCATTTTTTTGGCAGTTCGTTCTCATCAAGAATTATCTTGGTTATCATGTATACTTTAGTTTATTAATGAACATATTTATACATTACCTCTCAAAAGTTCAACTCTTACCATGAATATGCCAGTAATTATCCGGTTTAATTCCGGGTTATATAGAACCAGTTTATTTTCTTATTTTCAGGTAAACTACCCAGAATAGTACCAATAAGGCTGGCCATATCATGGCCCATCCTGTAAAGCAGAAGATCGCCATGGTCAGGATAAGGGAGATTGCGCTTACAATCATCCCTGCCCGGCTGTCTTTCATGAGCACAAGGCCTGCAGCACATCCGGCAGAATAGGTCAGGATAAATGTGGTATTAGGAATCTGGATTAAAGCCCCAAGCGGGATGATACCGGAGATGTAAATTGCAAGAATAATGCAGAAACAACAAAAAAGGAAAGCAATTCCGCCGACTGGTGTCTGGTATATAGAGTGCAAAAGCGAGAACTGGCGTGGTGCATATCCTGCCTTTGAGATGGCATAGGCAAGTCTTGCACCAGCACTTGTGTATGCGATGGCAGGAGCCGTCGTGATAAACAAGGTGACTATCCCTGCAATAATTACCCCGGTTGTTCCAAAAGAGAGATGTATCAGGTGTATCAGGGAGACTTCGGACAGCCCTGGCCCATAGCTTCCTGTCCCTATGACAGCGCAGGCTGTAGCCAGGTAGAGGAGACTGATTATCACCGAGGCGATGATAGTGCCCCTTACCACATCCCTGCCCGGGTCTTCAAACTCTTCGGTCAGGTGAGATATCGCCTCCCATCCAAGAAAACACCAGAATATGAGAGTTGCAGCATGGCCAACACTTGTCCATCCATGAGGCAGGAATGGTGTAAAGTTAGATGGTTCGATGGCATGGATGCTTCCGGCAACTGCTCCTACCAGGATGATAATCGTTGCTATGACCACTGTCATCTGCACACTTCCGGTAAGCCTCATGCCAAAAAAGTTCGTTCCCGCGGCAATAAGTAAGATAATTACAGTAATAATCAGCCTTCCACTCTCTCCAAGACCAAATGCAGCAGCTGCATACCCTGCTCCAGTAAGGGCAATTATGGGAACTGCCATGATGGCTGATAATAAAAAAAACCAGCCGACAAGCATCCCGATATCAGCATTCCATGCCTTTGTGACGAAATAGGATACCCCACCGGCATGCGGAAACCTGACCGAGAGAAGTCCCATGCTGAGAGCCATGGGGATGGCAAGAATACTCATTAATAACCATGCAAGAATGGATGCAGGCCCTGCGGAATCTGCAGTAAGGCCAGGAAGGAGAAGTATTCCTGATCCAAGGACTGACCCGATATACAGGGGTATTATCTGCCATAAAGACAGGGACGCGGTTTTGGGAATTGATGGCTGCAAAGGTATCACAGGTAATAAATCACGTTTTCAAACCCTCT
>JAAYPD010000109.1 GCA_012520015.1 Methanomicrobiales archaeon | reverse complement strand
AAGGGCAGATGCTCCCTCTGTTCAGGTCCAGCCCTGGCCCCTTTTCGGCCAGGTGGAAAAATCAGGGACAAGCCGTGACCTGGAATTTATCGGACCGGTGAAAGGATATTCCATAAGACAATTCAGGGAATATTTACCAGGAGATGATATACGGTATGTGGACTGGAAGATATCGGCAAAACGCGGAAGACTTTATATCAGGGAGTATGCAACCCCTGCAGATGATCTGCCCATGATCATCGTTGATCTCCCTGATGCCGGGCAGGATACTGACATGGAGACATTTTCACGGATGGTAAGTTCTATTTCAGGTTACGTGGAATCAAGGCTTGCAAAGAAAGAGCCACTTCGCCTTATAGCAATATCAGGTCCCAATATGAATGATCTCTTCTACGAAGGGTACGATATGACCCATTGTCTGGCTCTCATCCGTGAGAAAATTCATCCGGTCCCAAGAACTTTTCACCTGTTCCGTTTCATGATGCGTTCTGATATGCGAAGAGAGATAAGCAGGGCAGATCTTACCATCAGCAGGGACATACCTGACGATGCCGGTCACTTTCATGCCAGGGTCAGGGATATCAGAAAGCAGCATATGGAAAAGGTAAAGACCACCAGGTTTGCACATGCCATGAATAAAATCCTGGTAAGCAGGCATTTTCGGGAGATCATTTTGTATTCATTATGCGATGGGGATGTGAGCCATATCCGTGAGATTGCATCGCTTGCAAACCGTCAGAACATTCCATTCAGGGTGAGGACACCAAAAAGACCTGACAACTCCATGCAGGGTATCTTCTCCCTGGCCGGCGAACCTGTCGAGGTCATCTGATGGTGGATATTAATAAGAGACTGGCCCTGTTATCGTCGTTTTTACTATTGCTCTTCCAGGCGATCTATGCATGGACAAGTCCTGATTATCTTCAGATGGTCCCGGGAATATTTATCTTTTTAATCTACATTGTGACCGGATATTTCTGGAGGTACTCATCTTCACAAAAGTTCACAGGATTCTGCCTTGGGGAAGGGGCAGCAGTCGCTCTCTGGCTCATCGCTCCTATTCCAGGGGTAATTACTGCAATCTTTGTTGCCGCCTGGTACCTTCATGATTCTGGTCTCATGAAAACGAGTAATGATCATCTTTTTCTTACCCTCTGGGGGGCGGGAACAGTTATCATTGCAATAATATCAGGCAGCATACAAAGCACACTGCTGCCATGCATGGCCATACTATTCATTACAGGCATTGTTATTCTTGTCCTCCTGCTCGTCGAGTATCGCATGATATACCATGCAGGAGAGAGTAAAACATGAGTTTTACAATATCTGGACGCTATGGTCCGGGGTCCATAGTTCTCATCATCACCGCCGGAATTTGTGCCGGAATAGTAAGTCTCTCCGGAAGGCAGGATCTTATCTCTGCTGCACTCCTTGTCTCATCTGTAATCCTGTTTTTAACTGGCGTCCTGCTCCTGACTTTCAGCCGGCCAGACTCAATTGATGACCGGTTTGTATCACTGCTTCAGGTGCAGGGAACGATGAACACCTGCACTGTGGCCGCTGAACTTGGGCTCTCCGGATTGTCCTGTTTTATTCCAAAGAGCAGGACAAAAGCCCCATATGTCATGCATCTTATCCCTGTTGGAGATTATTCAGGGGAATTGATTGATGGATCGGTCTTTATTTCCGGAGAAGAATGTTCCGGGCTGCTTTTACCTCCTGTCTGCCTTCTCCTGCTTAATGAACTGAAAAGATCATTTCAGCTGACCATTCCGGATTCAAAAGAGGAACTATCCATACTTATTAAGGAGATCGCAGTCGATGTCCTGGAAGTTGCAGGTGATCTTGAAGTCTCCTGGTCAGGCAATGGCGTTCATATCAGAATGGACGGGTTTCGGCTTTACAGGGGATGCAGGCAGGTTTCAGAAGAATCTCCGGCCTGTTGCACTTTAAGTCCCTGTGTTATCTGCAGCCTTTTTGCAACCTGCATATCAGAAGGAATGGAGAGACCGGTACAGGTGGACAGGTGTGTCCCGGAAAAATCCACCGGCATGGTTGATATCATCTATACCGTTCTTTCATAAAGTTCAGGAGACAAGTGTTCTTGATGTCGCCGGGATTTTATCTGTGTCATAAAATTCCTCGACATACCCATCCGGATAGGTTATGATCGCAATGTCCGCAGTATAATCTGCCTGGACCAGTGGAGCAAACCAGTACTTCTTTAATGCCTCCTCTGCCATTGTAAAAGATATCTCCGGCGTTTTCATCACGACAGTCCCGTTTGTCCCGGTGATGCTGGAGAATGCCTCGACCCTGAACCTGGACATGCTGTTTGTGACTTTGTCCACCGTCACCGGGTGGTGAAACATCTCTTCCAGGGCTTTTTTTAGTTCATTATTTGGATCTGCAATCTTCAGGTAGACTGCTGCCTTCTCAAGCATGTTCAGTGAATAGTCAAATGTAATATATGCATCGCCATTATCCAGGAGATCAACAGCCAGCCTGTCAGATGAAAATGCCTGCACCGGAATGATACATATCATGAATATGAACAGAATGATGCAGAAAGTTAATTTTTTACCTGATATTTTCATTTACCCACCTCCCACCAGGCCAGTCTCCCCTGACCGGCCAGATGATCCAGCTATAAACAATACTGGTTCCAATACTTTAAAGTGCATCCGGATGGAAGGGACAGTCCTGTCCTTCATACCCTGTATTTTTCATTTATTGTAAACCGGCCTTTCCCTGACCTTGTGGTAGTTCTGACCTGGCTTGCCTGTGCCATTGCCAGCATATATATCCCGGTAATCAACGAGACGCCGCTCCGTGTTATCCTGGCTCTTCCCCTTGTGCTGTTTATTCCAGGGTATGCTCTTATAGCCGCACTTTTTCCAGGGCAGGAGGAGCTTGACCTGATTGAACGGATTGCATTATCATTTGGTCTTTCAATCGCGGTGGTCCCCCTGATTGGCCTTGGTCTTAATTATACCCCATGGGGAATCAGGCTTGACCCTATTGTCATCTCCCTCTCCGTCTTCACCCTTGCCATGACGATGATTGCCCAGTGGAGAAGAGCGGTAACGGATCCAGAAGAGAGATACAGGTTCCCGGCCAGGGAGATAATCGCAGGAATTAGTGAGGAGTTCTTTCCACGCGAGGGGAGTAGAACAGACAAGATCCTCTCTATTATTCTTCTGATCTCAATAGTTGCAGCGATAGGGACAACCATCTTTGTGATAGTTTTTCCAAAGGAAGGGGAGAAGTTTACCGAATTTTATATCCTTGGTGCAAAGAGGATGGCTGCTGACTACCCTGACCGGATGACCATTGGGGAGGAGTACCCGATGTACATCGGGATAGGTAATCATGAGTACAGGAACATCTCTTATACAGTGGAAATCCATCACATGAACATGGAGACTGATATCACAGGAAATTTTTCGTATATAACCAGAATGGAGATTTCAGACCGGTTTTCGGTCCAGGTTCCGAACAATGAGACTGTAATCCTGCCATACAAACTCTCCGCAAAGGATGAAGGGTTTAACAGGATCGAATTTCTATTGTTCAATGAATCTGTTCCTGATATGGGTATCAGGGGAATGGAAAGGATAAACCAGAGTTATCGGGATTTACATTTATGGGTGAAAATCAGGGGCTGAAGTCATACGCTAAGGTTGAGAAAGGTCTTCTTAGGCAACTGGTTTATTCATTAGCGACCATTTAGTAATAGTATAATATAAAATAATATGCAGAATTCTCATGACTGTTGATCCTACTGATCCAGTTTTCTTTCATTACCAGGAGCACCCATGATAGCATCCCGGGCACGACTTCGTTATACACGCCAGATAGGTAAAATTATCGGGTTTAGGCTTCCAGAAGGGGCATTTCATGGAGCAACACTTGAAGCCCTTCTTTCTGTTCCATATGACTCATTTGATCGTTTGACAAGAGAACAGATCTTAACTTTCATCAGGAGTTTTCTCTCCTGTAAATGCCAGGATAACCCGTTTTGTGGATGCCCTGAACGAAAATTTGTCAGGGAGGTGATTGAGCTCAGGGAATCCGGGCTCGACCATGTTCAGATAAGCCAGTATCTGCGGGATGAATTTGGTATTGAGATCTATGCAGCAGATATCCTGAGTTATCTTGAGGAGGCAGTTCACCTGCTTGAAGCAATACAGGATGTTGCAAACCAGTTTAATGTTCCACGAATGCAGGAGCTGGTAAGGATGCACATCACTGCAATAGAGAAAGGAGCGCCGGTAATATCTGAGTCCTGAACCTGATCTTTCCCGTGGTTTCAGCCGGTTTCATTGGCAGAGAGTTTTCCCGGTAAAAGACGATAAAAAAAGAATACCTCCGGTTTCCCGGTGGTTTATATGAAATTTACTCTACGATAAGTTTAAGAGTGTATTCAGAACCAGTCTCTTCTGACTGTGCCTGCTGCTCGATACCATAGAAAGTCTGTTCGCCTGCTTCAACAGCCTCGATGAACCACTCGTGGACACCGCCAACGCCAACCATACCTTCTTCAGCTTCATCCTGAACATAGACATCTTTCAGAAGGGCAAGACCTTCAGAGAGAGTTATATTCCAGGTGTAACCGGTGGTCGGGTTTTCAGCAAGAGAGATCATGATGACTTCATTCATCGGGACGACAAGTTCAGTGATGTTCACGTCTGCAGTGACATTGTACACCGGAAGCTCATCCCCGGCGATCTCTTCTGCTTCTTCAGCAGGAACCTCATCGGCAACTTCGCTGGCGACTTCCTCAGTTGCATCTGATGCAACCAGGGCTTCTGGAACAACTTCAGTTGTTTCAGGTATTACCTGTTCTTCTGCAATACACCCGGGTACCAGCAGGAGTGCTGAAACCAGTAAGAGAAGGAACGTTACAATCCGATCCATGCCTCTTTAGGTCAACTCATCAGGTTAATAAGTTAATGGTATGATTACGCTCTGTATGGCGAGCCTGGATAGTTTTCTTCAGAAAAACGATTTTACATATAGCATTTGTGGAGAATTCTTTAGCGCGTATCCCACAATAAGAAAATTGCCAGTTTCCAAAGGACAAATCCTGATACTTTATAGAATGGATGACAAATACTTCTCCTTTAATGATGAGAAGAGGAAGATTTCAGATCATTTCATCAAACTTTCATGCTGACATGAGACCTGCCGCTATTGCCGGCATTCACTCCTTCCTGAACAGCAACTAAACATGACTGCCCAGGTTCATCGACAGTTTTCCGGTTATTTCAAACCTCTTAGCAGTCATGCGCCCATGTTCTTTCCGTCATCTCTTATCTTCACGTTAATTACCTGCTGGATACTGTCCTGGTTCCACGAAGCCGTCCGTGGCCTCAGGTTGCCAATAAATGTATGATCTCCCGGATAGACTGCCCTCACCATCCACTCCCGTGTTCCGGTTACTTCAACTGGCATATCTGAAGGATACGGAATATACCGGTCTCCGGATACAAATAAACCGTCGGTAACACCAACTCTCCAGAACCTGCCATCTTCCGGAGTCCAGGGATATGAAACCAGCATAGTATCTCCAACAGACATCGTTACATGTGACGTTGCTTCATCTGCATATATATCAGGAATATCCAGAAATGCTTCAGGACGTACGACGAACCCGGCATCATGCCTTACACAACCGGAGGATAAAAGCAGTACAATAAAAACCAGGTAAAGAAGAATCAGTGCAGATACATTTACCCGGCTCCACCTGTGTCCTGCAGTCGCCATCAGTATGGTAAAGTTGATCCTTATCGGATAAGTCACAGCTTGATGAACAACAATACTGTTGCGACAGACCTATCTTCTTAATTCTCCTATCATTCATGTATGACCCCCAGTCAGATACCTGACGTGGTTGTTCAGGCCCGGCCCCTCAGTTCCAGGGACTCCGCCATCTTAATCGGATTTCCAGGAAGCGGTCTTGTTGGAAGTATCGCGCTCGCATATATGGTTGAAAAACTTGAGTTTGATTCAATCGGGACAATGACCAGTAAATATTTTCCTCCGATGGCAATGATGTCAGAAGGAGTGATCTCAGTTCCTGTGAGAATCTATGAAAAAAGCAGATTTGTAGCTATCCTTGCAGACATTCCCATACATCCGCAGATATGCTATGAGGTTTCAAATGCAATCCTTGACTGGCTCAAACCTTTTAACATCTCAGAAGTGGTGACCCTGGCGGGGATCATTACAAATGAGCCGGAAAAACGTGTATTCTCGGTTGCGACTGAAAAACCACTACTTGACAGGCTTGGTGATTCGACGATCAGGCTGCCTATCGGAAGTATATCCGGCATAGCAAGCAGCATACTTACAGAGTGTAAGATCCGCGGAATACCCGGGATCGGCCTCCTGGGAGAAACAATAAACGCGCCTGACCCAAGGGCAGCTGCCAAAACTGTTGATGTCCTGAATGCTCTTTATGACCTGCACATAGAGACGACCGGTCTGATAGAACAGGCTGAGGAGATAGAGGCGCAGATGCACAGGCTGGCAGAAGAAGTGCAGACTGCTGAGGAACATACTGTCAGGAAAGAAACACAACTACCGATGTATGGGTGACATCTATGAAGTGTATTGCACTTACAGGGATTTTTCCACAGGTAATTGATGAGCTTAGAAAAGGCATACCACGAACCGTCGAGCTCACCAGTGCGCATAATATCATATCACTCACCCAGGTTGAACCAGGTTCACAGATCTTTCTTACAATGGTTGATTGTGAAGATGTTGCTGTAGGAGACACGGGAATTATTGTTGAGGTCATTTCCGTTGCGATTACAATGAAGCACACTGTTGAATCCGGGCGTGGTTATCATCTAATGGAGCGCGAGAAATTATCTGCACGGGTAAAGGTCAGGTTCCTTTCAAACACGACAATTAGAACAAATGTTACCAGATGCTCGATCACCGAGCCCAGAATAGTAGATGTTGTCCGTCCGGTTACTTTTCATGCCGGATGAAATAAACACCTATTCTTATCGCTACTATTATCAGGTATCGGCGTTAACAAATTAAGGCATATCTTTGGGCCTGTGGCTTAGCCAGGATATAGCGTCGGGCTTCTAACCCGAATGTCGGGGGTTCGAATCCCTCCAGGTCCGTCGGTTTTAAAAAAGTTAGAGGTTCATGTACCTGCTGATGTGAATGACCTGGTCATAGAAATGATACTTTGTTCCGTCAATAAACGTAACATCAGCAGAGATCCTGTCCATGCAATTGTTGGTTGCTTTAAATACAACCTCATCTCCTACCCTGTTTCCAAGTTCCTTAGTCTCCCTGGAACCATCGGGCCCGATCCTGTGAACCTGCAATGATTT
>JAAYPD010000001.1 GCA_012520015.1 Methanomicrobiales archaeon | reverse complement strand
GTTTAAGAGTCTCCTGGTACTCCTGTCAGGAGTCCTGATACTTTTCTTCTGCCTGGTTTTTGGCGGTCTCGTGCTCTGGCCAGATCCCCAGTCACTTGTCAGTGCATTGACCTCAGAGGAGATTTTGTTTTCTATTCAGCTCTCCCTCTTTACAGCGGTGACTTCCACGCTGCTATGCGCCACAGTCGCCCTTCCTGTTGCATATGCCCTGTCAAGGTACACATTTCCTGCAAAAGAATTCATGGGCCTTGTAATCAGCCTGCCTCTCTCTCTCCCTCCCCTTGTAGCAGGTATCGCCCTTTTAATCTTCTTTGGCCCCTCTTTTTTTGGCGATCTGCTCAGGCTTATCGGAGTAGACATTGTTTATACCACCGCCGCGATAATCGTCGCCCAGTTCTTTGTCAATGTCCCGTATCTGATAAGAGTCATGCGTTCTGCCTTTGATTCAGTCCATCCAAGGTACGAGCATGTCGCAAGAACCCTTGGTGCATCAGAACCGGCGGTTTTTTTCCAGGTAAGCCTTCCCATGTCCAGGCAGGCCCTTTTAGCCGGGCTTACCATCACCTGGTCAAAAGCGATGGGGGAGTTTGGGGCTGTACTGATGCTTGCAGGAGCTACAAGGATGAAGACAGAGACATTACCCATCGCCCTTTTCCTAAACCTCTCGACAGGGGATCTTGACTTTGCTATTGCATCGGCAACCATCTTACTTGCCATCTCTGTCGGAACACTGCTTGTCTTTGAATACTGGTTTGGCTCAAAAAGGATGATATAATGCCGCTTGAAACCCGGGGACTCTACAAAACCCTTGGTGATTTTCATCTGAGGGATGTGAACCTGACGGTAAAGGACAGTGAATACTTCATCATTCTTGGACCGTCAGGAGCAGGAAAGAGCATATTGCTCGAGACGATTGCTGGAATTCATTCTCCTGATTCAGGAAGGATAATCCTTGACGGTACCGATATTACCAGCTGGCCGGCAAGGCTTCGCAATATCGGCATGGTCTACCAGGATTACATGCTCTTTCCACACATGAACGTGGAAAAGAATATCGGATTTGGGCTTAAACAACTTGGAAGACCCTCATATGAGATAGAAAAAGCAACCGCTGATATTGCTGATCTTCTTGGTATAACACACCTGTTATCCCGCCGCCCTGACACCCTGAGCGGCGGAGAACAGCAAAGGGTTGCAATTGCCCGTGCCCTTGTGATAAAGCCCAGGATCCTTCTTCTTGACGAACCACTCTCTGCCCTTGATGCCATCACAAGGAGGAAGATGCGAAATGAACTGGCAGGAATACCGTCGCTTACCGGTGTATCAGTCATTCATATCACCCATCACGTAGAAGACCTTATCTCACTTGGTCACCGTTCTGCGGTCATGGATGGTGGTACCATAGTGCAGACAGGAAAACCTGATGAGATCTTTTCAAATCCCCGGACACCCTTTGTTGCAGCCTTTACCGGGATGGAAAATTTATTCACAGGTATTGCAAAGGACAGTCATGAAGGCAGGATTGTTCAGGTTGGACCGGTGAAGATACATGCCATTACCCGGTATAATGGCCAGGTTCAATGTGGTATAAGATCCGAAGACATCATCTTCTCAAGAGAACCCCTGAAATCAAGTGCAAGAAATGTTCTCAAGGCCACGGTCATGAAGATAAGACTTATGGGATCTCTTGCCTGGGTGGTAGTTGACTGTGGCATAACCCTGACAGGGGTTCTGACCATAAAGAGCATGTACGATCTGAAGATAGACGAAGGGGATACCGTTTTTATCACATTCAAGGCATCAGCGGTCATGGTATTCCCGGACGGTCAGAACAGGGATAAGACAGAAGATACAGAGACCGGCTGAAAAAAAGATGGAATAAGAGGATTTATCTTTTTAATCCTTCAATAAGACGGGAAACCTGCATAGGCTTCATGTCTACATCAAAGCTGTCAAAGATATAGGTCCTGACCTGCTGGACAGTCGGCTCCTGGTCTTTGAATGCCTCTTTAACTTTCTCAAGTTGTTTTTCGGTCAGTTTTTTCTTCTTTGCAACTTGGGCAGCAGGAGTTTCAGCCTCAACGCTTCCTGACGGGATGTAAATCTTCCCATAGATTATCTCGCCCTTGCGTTTCCCATGTCTCTCGCCCATGTCACCAATCCAGACCTTAAACACCTGTTTCTTCCCGTCAAGCTCGGCCTCTTCCTCGCCCTTGTATACATAGGTAGGCATCATCCTCTCTACCTGTCCAAGGACGAAGATGTCTCCCTTGACCATCTGGCCACCCACACGGCCTTTTGCATTCCCACGGACTATTATCTTTCCGCCTTCTGCATGGGTGCCAAGGTGAACATCAACATCGCCACCGATATCAATGGTTCCGCCGTTCATGAAAGTTGCAGTATCAGATCCTGCATTACCTTTTACAGTGATCTTACCGCCCTGCATACCTCTCCAGTCACCACGGTATGAGGCACCAAGGTAGTTTTTGGCATTTCCGTCGACGATAAATTCCCCGCCGGTCATACCGATGGCACAAAATGAGTCAACATTGCCCTTTACATGGATTTTTCCGCCGGCCATCCATGCAGCGGTATACATGTCAGCATTCCCCTGGACCTCTATCTCCCCGGCGGTCATCTTCATGCCGATGTACTTGACTTTGTCAGTCGGTCCTGATATGACGATCCTGGTATCTGCTGCAGTTGCTCCGCCTTTTCCTTCAACCTTGAAGTAATCACTGATCTTTGCGGTCTGGTTCCCCATATAGACATGAAGCTCTCCTATCTGCTGGGCATTTTTTCCTGCAAACTGGTCAGGGGTGATATTCTCTGCTTCAAGGAACAGTTCCGGAACTTTGTTAAGGGTGAGTTTTACAATATCCATCTTCATCACTCCTTAATTTTCCACCTCGATAACATACGGGTTTGGAACATAATGGTTCGAGACCTCGTAGTTGTTCAGGTTCATGCTGTAGAACTTGAGGAACTTCATCTGAACATCCCTTTCGACCTGCTTGTTCATCGGAATCTTCGCATCTACCCAGAGGGTACGCTTGTTTCCGTTGCTGATAACCTCTCCATTCTCAACAACCATTGTGCCGGTCTTGAAGACATAGGAAGCAGCACTAAATGCCTTCTCGATATCCTCTGGATCCTTTACCTTGTCTTCATCAATGTTGAAGATGGCAACATCCGCATCCATTCCAGGAGCAAGACCGCCAAAGATGTTATACAGCCCAAGTGACCTGGCCGGGCCTGCCCTTGTCATCTGGGCTATCTCAAACATTGTCAGTTCACGGTCGATGGATGCAAGGTTGGTTGCAGCAATGACCTTGTCAGAGTTCTTAAAGCCCTTGAGCATATCCTGTCTTGCCTTGTCAGACATAAGCCATTTCATGATACGCGGGTACCTTGTAAACGGTCCTGCATTCGGGTGGTCGGTAGTTATGAAAGTCCTCATCGGGTCCTTTGCAAGAAGACCAAGTTCAAGCCCGATACACCACTGGATTGCACAGACCTTGATATTCGGGTCATAGACATATGGCACGATGCCAGAGCTGGTCTCAAGTTCAACATCCACGTTTGCCCACTTAAGATGGTTGAGCGATGTAAGATGGTGTTCAAACGGACCGTCGGCGGTCATGGTGGTGGTCTCGTCAAGAGTCACACAACCAAGATCCATGGTCATGTTCTTGTTCTTATTAAAGTAGTCAGCGATCTCTTTTGACCCGGACTCAAAGTTTGCCCAGCTGTCACCCTTGTAACTGTGGAACTGGACATGAGTGTGGTGGAGAACCTGTTCACGGCCAAACTTGTTATTTGGCTTCACACCTTCTGCAATCTTTAAGGTATCAAGAGTAGTCTCATAGTTCCCCGGGTTTCCAAGGTTGTTTGAATGGATGTGAATAGAGTGGGGAAGACCCATCTTCTCATTTGCGGTCAAAAGCCCTTTTACAATCTCTGCAGGTGTTATGTCAAAGTACGGGACCGGATCATTCACGGTTGTGCAGTTCTCACCCCATCCCCATGCTTCAGAGCCGCCAGGGTTTACAATCTTGATTGCATACCCTTTCGTTGTGCGAAGCAGCCATGAGATATATGCACAGACATTATCCATCTCGTCATTCTTGAGATATTCAAAAACAAACCAGTTATTTCCAAAGACAGGAAATGCACCCTCGTCGACGATAGGCGTGTCTTTTATCTCTTCATGAACATGCCTTGCATAAAGCGGGGGCATTGCAGCTTCCATCACAGTGGTATAGCCCATCCTGGCATATTCGTACCCGGTCTTAAAGGTGGTCGGTATGGAAAAACAACCGGCCATGCGGGTGTTCTTACCAGTCGGCTTGTAAGTGAAGAGCTTATCTTCCGGGCGGTAGTTTCTTCCCTCGTTGACCTTTGGCCCTGCGACATGTGCATGAACTTCAACTGCACCGGCCATGACGGTCATGCCCTTTGCATCGATCACCTTTGCCTTTGATGAGACCTTTTCTGCAATTTTTCCGTCCTTTATGCAGACATCGGAGACATCCCCTTTAATCCCGGTCTTCGGGTCGTATACTTTTCCGTTTTTAATGATATATTCGCTCATGTTTTATTCTCCCTCAGTTCGCCTTGAGTTCTTTGACCCTCTTTAAGACTGCCCTTAGGAACTCTACGTCAGTCATCATTCCTTCCGGTGGTTCGACAACCTTCCTGGCTTCAATCGGGACATTGTCCATACGATAACAGTTTCCTCCGACTTCCACTCCGACAAAGGCTACCGGAACATGGACTTTGCAGATCTC
>JAAYPD010000108.1 GCA_012520015.1 Methanomicrobiales archaeon | reverse complement strand
GACGAGCCTCTCTACCCTTTAAAGGCAGGATATGCACATCTTCCACTTCCATACACAAGAGAAGAAGGAATCGGTGATATCGGTCTTCAGGTCCTTGTCACCGAGACAGGAGGAATGACTGCCGCATATATTTTAATTGACGGAAATAACATGGCCCCGGGGGTGAGGGAATATATCAGGGATGAGGTCTGTGCACTTGTTGATGAAGCGGAGGTTATGACAACAGATACGCATGTAGTAAATACTATCAGCGGAAAAAATCCTGTCGGCCTCCGGATATCTCCTGATGACCTGATTTCACATGTCCTTGACGGTGTTGAACAGGCGATGGCAGACTGTTCTGAAGCAAAAGCTGCTGGCAGCTCTGCTACCTGTAATGGTGTTTTCATCTTTGGATCTGATACAATCGCCCAGCTTGCAAGCATAGTAAATACCATCATTGTCTACGTGGTCCCTATTAGTGCCGGAATGTTGCTCCTGGCAGTTGTACTGTCAGTTATTGCATACATGATTGTCACCTGATCAATCAGAGATATCAGAGATATGAAAGAAACTAATTCCCCCGGAAAAGAGAAACATTACAAAGGAGGATAAGATGACATATCACACCCCTTACGAGATCATTGCCAAAGGAGCAGAATCCGGAAAATACCGGGCATCATTGCCATGGTGGAATATTCTGCTCAGGGGGTGGATGGCAGGTGCATATATCGGCATGGGTGCATCCCTGATGATAATCGTCTCAACCGGTGTTGCATCCGCCCTGGGAGCAGGAATTGTTCAGCTCCTTTCAGGACTTGTATTTCCACTAGGACTCATCCTTGTGGTGCTGACTGGTGCAGAGCTTTTTACCGGAGATGCGATGCTGGCACCATTTGCTGCATTTTCAGGAACTTCCAGGTGGAATGCGGTATTCAGGTTATGGATCCTATCATATCTTGGTAATATCATAGGGGCTGTCTTTTTTGCAGGCCTTCTTGCATATAGTGTCCTCCTCCAGCCAGGACCTGATGGAATGACTGCCAGCGCCTATGCAGTTGCCACGGTCACCTTTGCCGCTGAAAGATGTAGCTACCCGGGCATTTATGGAACCCTGTCATGTTTTATCAAGGCTGTTGCCGCAGGATGGCTTATAAATCTTGCAGTTCTTTTAGGTATCTCTGCAGATGATGCAGTCGGAAAAATTGCCGGGATATGGTTCCCGTCGATGGCGCTTGCATCAACCGGTCTTGAACATTCCATAACCAATGCTGCTCTTGTCCCTGCTGGCCTGTTTTGTGCCCCTCACCTGACATTTCTGCAAATTGCCCAGGTCGGGCCCCTTGCAGGAGAACTTGGATGGAGCACTTTTCTTATAAGCAACCTTGTCCCGTCTTCGGCAGGTAACCTGATCGGCGGCCTGGTATTATCAGGCCTGTTACCATGGATCGCATTTAAAAATGAGATATTCCGGTGATTCAGGATGCAGATTCCCAAAGGGCATCAAGGTAATCTTCGAAAAAGTGGATATGACAACTGACCGGGAATGGTATTCCTACCGTTGAAATGACTGCATCACCCATGTCAAGAGTCTGAATTTCGGTATCTAATACCCTGAGATCATGCTTGGCTGATGAAGCGATGATCTCGCGATCATGCCGGTCAGCAAGCCCCATGACAAACAAGGTATTCATCTGGGCAAGCACTCTTTGATCAATATTCTTCGGCTGCTGGGTTATTACCCCAAGACCTACGCCAAATTTTCTTCCTTCCATGGCTATCTCCCGGAACACCCCTGTTTTTTCTGATCTCTGGGAAAGAACACGTTGCGCTTCTTCGATGGAGATGAGAACCCTTCCGCTTGCAGCCGCTGAACCCTTTTCAATAAACCTTTTCTGGCGATCCCGTATTATTGCTCTTGATATAGCAGAGAGAATGAAAAGCTCGGCTGCATCACTCATGCCAGGAATATCTATCAGAACAACCTTGTTCTCATCAAGGGCTCTAAGTATATCAGGCAGAGATGAAGAAGAAGAGTCAACAAACAAAGCAGTAAGGTCCAGGAGTGTTCTGATCTGCCTTTGGACAAGACGGAGGGCATCAGGAGGAGCGCTCCTGACACGCTGGGCAATGTCCTGGTGGTTTCCAATATATGCAGTTGTTCTGAGATGAGATGGAAGCGACTCAACATCCTCGTTGATGAAAAAATCGATGATCTCATCGGTCGCAAAGGGCAGAAGAAGATTTACAACCTCGTACTGTGAAGGAGTCAGGTCAAAAACCAGCCCAAGATCTGCAATATTGAGATCTTCATGCGCAATCTGCAAAGGTTTCATCCCATACTCCCCGGCAATATCCTGGCCACGAATTGTAAATACACAAAGACCATCCTGGGCTTTTGGATGATGAACAAGACCACGGGAGTTGGGATCACCCGGAGGACCGGTTGCATATTCCCCATGAGGATCTGTGAGCAGTATCCCGGCATTTCTGGTGTTAATTGCCGATGCACAGAAGACTTTCATGAGATTGCTCTTCCCCATTCCAGTTGTTGCAAAAATTCCCAGGTGCTGATTTAAAACCGATGCAGGGATCCCGATTGGAAGGTCGACCACTCTCTGGTTCCCACTCATCATGAACCCGACTTCAAGCTCACCCATGAAGCCCAGAAGAAGCGCATTTTCCCCTGCATCAAGCGCCCTTACCGGAGAATACAGCGATGGAATGGTTCTGGGTTTTCGAAATATCCCGTCCTGACTGATACAACCGATGGGAAGGCCAAAAACAAGCACGCCACCTGTCTTTTCATCATGAGCCATTCTCGTTACCCGTGCAAAGTACCTGGTTTTTGTCCCTTTATCCACTATTACAAACAGTTCTCCGACTGCGATCAGATCTCCTGGGGGAATGATCCATGTATAAGTTAGCACGTCTGTTCCGGTCAGAAGATGATACCTTTTATCCATAGTCTGAAAAGATATTTGTGGGCAAGATAATAAGGATAGGTCTGGTGATAGGGAAGAATACTTGAACTGTGAAAATGTACCAGATATCATGAATAAAGTCCGTGAAAAATTTTTAGGTCTGACTTTTTTTTGCACTGTTATTTTAATGATCTTTGTCACCAGTGCAAGTGCTGCACTCATTCCATGTGGAGATGGCATGTACAACCCGGCGACACAAACCTGCTGCCAGGGCAAAATAATTGATGATAAGACAAAAATTGTCCCGTGCGGAGACAGTTGCTATGATCCAAGCACCCAGTCATGCTGCAAAGGCCAGATCTATGATGGCCTGATGTGGGGTGAATGCAAGGGAGTCTGCTTTAACAGGGAAAAACAGGTCTGTTGTGAAGGATATCCGGTAAACGGAAGCCGTTGTCTTTCAACCTGTCATGGAGTCCAGTATAATCCGGATACCCAGTCATGCTGCAATGGAAAAATCCTTGATGGCCGGTACTGGGGTGCGTGCGGAGAAGAATGCTATGATAAGATGACCCAGTCATGTTGTAACAACAAGACGCTTGAAGGTCCTAACTGGAAAGAATGCGGTAATACCTGTTATGACTCTCAAAAACAGTTCTGTTCCCAGGGTAAAGTGTATGAAGGTAAGGGGGCGCAGTTCTGTGGCGGTACTACCTTTGATCCCACAACACACTCATGCTGCAAGGGAGTGATATATGAAGGGTTTGGATACCAGCCATGCGGGGATGTTTGTTACCATCCTAAAACACAAAGTTGCTGCCAGGAGCAGGTATTTGAAGGACTTGGATACCAGCCATGTGGAGACAGCTGTTATAACCCGAAGACTGAGTCATGTTGCCAGAAGCAGGTGTTTGAAGGGACAGGTTTTCAGAAATGTGGTGATACCTGTTATAATCCAAAAACACAGACCTGTTGCAGGGGAAAAGTCCTTGAAGGAAAGACTGATTGTAAATACTGACAATCCTTTTTTTCAGTAAAAGCCATTGACACGGATGCGCCCCTGTACTCATCCGGTTCATCGGCAGTCTTTTTTCAAGTCGTTCTCCTTATTGTATTATAACACAAACCTATGTTACAAGGTAAATTTATGTCGAAACGTTCAGTTGATGCCGTATTCCAGGGACTTTATCTGCTTACGGATATAAGGGGTATTCTTCGTGACACTGTCCCTGATCACCGGTTATCACCAGGGCAAAAAAAGGAGGCTGAAAAGATCCTTGGAAAACTTGAAAAACAGGTTGCCATCCTGAAGGAGGAACTGCTTGCATGAATTGTGGCGAGGGAATTGATACAAGGCAGGTTGATGAACTTTTCATCAATCTTGATCCAATCCAGGCCGGAGGAAGACTGACAACAGATGCCATGAAGGCAGTTCTTGCTTATGGTGACGGGTATTCTGTCTGTGATAACTGTGTCAAACCTTTCAGACTTGACCACATCTCAAAACCACCGCTTGCAGATTTTCACAGGGATCTGGCAGATTTTCTTCAAATGGATGTAGCAAGGCTTGTTCCAGGAGCACGCAGGGGATTTCAGGCAGTGGCAGGCGCCCTGGTTAGCCCTGGTGATCCCGTCCTTCTGACTGCATACTCTCATTATACAGAATTCTTATCTGTAGAACAGTCACGTGGAATACCATTTGAGATCCCGGCAGATGAATCACATATCATAACCCCGGATGCAGCAGCTGCCAGGATTGAGGAAGTGATAAGGACAACCGGGAAAACTCCTTCACTCATGTTTGTTGAACAGGTTGATTACCAGTATGGAAATCTTCATCCGGTAGCGGAAATCGCAAAGGTTGCGCACCAGTATGACATCCCTGTTCTTTGTAATGGTGCATATACTGTGGGAATCATGGAAGTGAATGGAAAAGAACTTGGGGCAGATTTTCTTACTGGTTCAGGCCATAAAAGCATGGCAGCGCCCGCTCCCTCAGGCGTTCTTGCAACAACCGACGAGTGGGCAGATAAAGTTTTCAGAACCACGGGTATAAAAGGAGATCTTACCGGAAGAACATTTGGAATAAAAGAGGTGGAGATGATGGGATGCACCCTTATGGGAGTTACTTCTGTCGGGATGATGGCCTCTTTTCCACATGTAAAGAAAAGGGTAAAGGAATTTGACAGACAACTCCAGCATGTAAACACTATCGTCGATGCCCTGTTTTCCATTGACGGGACAAAGATCCAGAGCGAGTACCCAAGAAAGCATACACTGACAAGAATGAACACAATCGATTCATTTGACAAGGTCGCGAAAACACATAAAAAAAGAGGCTTCTTCTTAACAAGTGCCCTTCGTGAACGTGGCATCACAGGGATCCTTGCCGGATCAACCAGGGTCTGGAAATTTAACAGTTATGGGGTCTCCAAAGAGCAGGCTGACCATGTTGCAAGGTCCTTTATCGAGATTGCAGAGGCTGAAGGCCTGACCATAACAGGGTAAACCTCTCAGGCATCCGTGATGATTCCGTTTTTAATAATTTTTTTCACAGAAGACTTTTGAATCTCCTGGATGATCTCCTTCATTGATGAACTTTCCATGATCTCTTCTATCTCCCCGGCATCCGACCTGGTGACAGGGCGGGTGGGCAGGGCAGCACATGAGGTGTCACCAGGATCAGATGAATAAGTCCCTATCTTTCTTGCAAGGGTGATGATCTCTTCTTTATCGTACCCGATGAGCGGACGATAGACAGGGATATCTATTCCTGATGAGATTGAGGCAAGGTTATAAAGAGTCTGTGTTGCAACCTGTCCAAGATTATCTCCGGTGACTATTCCATCACACCCGGCTTTTTTTGCATATTGTAAAGCCAGCTTCAGCATTGCGTGTTTACAGATAACGCACCTGAGCTTTGGTTCGTGAAGGTCCATGAGTGCCTGATAAAATGGTTCGGCAGGAATGGAGATGAATGGCAACTCAAGACCAGGTATCCAGCGTGAAAGTGCCACAAGATTTTTTTCCAGGTTTCGCCCGGTATCAGGTCCTCCATATCTTCCTGGTTCAACATGGAGAAAGACCATCCTGACACCCCTGCGCATCATGAGCCAGGCAGCTACTGGTGAGTCAATGCCTGCAGAGATGAGGGAGACCGCCTTTCCCTGCGTGCCGTATGGAAGACCACCCGGACCTGGTATCCGGGTATCATAGACCATTCCTCCCTCTTTCCTGGCTTCAATATAGACCTCGTATTCAGGGGTAGTAAGATCTACTTTAAGACCAGGAATGGTATCAATGATCCTGGACCCGGCCTCTGCAGCCAGTTCCTGGCTGGTAAAACCTTCAACTCCTTCACGTCTTGCCCGGACAGCAAACCTGGTACCTGGCAGCAGATGAATCTTTGCAAGCCTGACGGCAGTTTCACAAAGATCTTCCATACTGTTTGTGCATGTAATGACCTGGGCAATATCTATTATCCCAAAGATATGGGATAGCAAAGAAACAAGATCGGCATCTGACCCGGAGCTTACAAGAACCCGGCTCCTGGTAATAGTCACCGTTCCTTCAGCACCAGCTCCTTTCAGACCGGCACGGATATTATCCCGAAGCCGGTTTAAAAACTCCCTGCGCACCGGTTCACTCTTTAAAAATATTTCTCCAAACCGAACCATCACAACCTTGCGGATATCCTGCTCCATCTCTTCAGTACTTAACTTTCTTTCCTGAAATGGCTGTTGAAAGGGAGATCATGGATCGGGATCATGGCCCACAGCCGACAAACTCT
>JAAYPD010000107.1 GCA_012520015.1 Methanomicrobiales archaeon | reverse complement strand
TCTTGTAGGAGGAGAATGTTCGATGAAGACCCCATTGGTCTCTGTGATACCCGATATCACTGGTTGACTGCCCCAAGGGAGCAGAGACCAATCCCCTTTTCCAAACAATTTATATCCAGAAACTATCAGGATTTTCCATGGTTTATTACAAATAAAATGAACATTCCTCCCTGAACTGCTGGAGGGTTCCTGGCCGTTCCTTTTGTTATTTGTTCATCCGGGTATCCCAGGTTTTCACAGATGATGATCTCTGCTTTTGGGTCAACTTCAGTCAGTTTCTGTCCTAATGTCCTGACCGGAAAAGCAGGGTCAGCGATGATACATACCTTCCTTCTCGCAGCAATCATCTCACAACAATCAGCTACAGCTTGATCATGATCCCTGCCATGGGCCGTGATGAGAAAGAGGTTTGTCAGCGTCACCCCGGTTTTTGCAGCTCCCAGCTGGACGGACGATATTCCGGGGATAATCTCCCCGCCAAGATATCCAAGCCCTGATATCATCGGATCCCCGGTCGAGAGTATGACTGCAGAATCAGGCAGGGTGCGGAGTGCCTTGTAATTGTCAATCTCCCTGACCTCTGTATGGGGTGGAAGAATGTCCCTGACCAGATCAAGTGCCCGGTCTGAACCGACGATGAGGTGTGCAGATTGTATTGCCTGAATCGCTGCTTCTGTCAGCATCCCAGGTCCGCATCCGACACCAACAATCTTCATTGAGAATCTCCGATGATTGCTCCTTCCCGGTTCACCACGACTATTCTGACATTCGGGTGTGCGCTCTTATAGATCTGAAAAGATGCCTGCATGGCCGGCAGAAAGCGCTCGGTTGTCATAAATTCTTCAACGGTTGAAAACCCGGTTCCTTCAAGAATGGACGGATTTACATATTTTAAGACCAGGGCCGGAAGACCGCAGATGATCACTTCACCGGTAAGATGGGGGATGATAGTCCCAAGCCTGGACCCGGCAAGGATGACTTCATGGTCAGGAAATAACATCCGGGCATATCGCATCCCAATCCTGCCGGTGGTAAGTACGACCCGTTCTGCTTGAACCGCCCGATCACAGACGGTCTGTTCCAGATGATCATCCCAGGGCTCAACAAATCCGGTTGTGCCAAGTATAGAGATGCCACCGACGACTCCAACCATCTGGTTCAGGGTTTTTTCTGCAACTTCTCGTCCCTCTCGTGCGAAAATCCTGACTGATACACCTGGAATGCCGGTCTCCTGGACAGCCTCCTCTATTGCGTTTTTGATCTCATCCATGGCCTGGCAGGAGACCGCTGGATCTCCGGTTTTGTACCGGGGTGTGTCACGACTCCATCTCCCGATGCCTTCACCAAAGACAAGGGTGGTTCCTGAATCTGCGGGGGTCGCTTCTGCTGTAAAAACCAGTCCTGCAGTGACGTCTCCCGGATAGTCCCCGGAATATTTCCTGCACTCTCCGGTTCCCCTGGTAATGGTGACCGGAATCTGAACACGTATGCCGGCTGGAGTGAGGATTGATACCTCGTTGAATCCGGTATTTATAAGGGAGAGGACTGATGCCTTGGCTGCAGCAGATGCAGAACTCCCTGTCGTAAACCCGCGCCTTCGTATGGTTCCGTCTGAAGTCAGGACAGCAAGCCCCTCACTGACAAGAAGGCGCTCTGTCTCGTCTGTACAGAGAGAGATCCACTCCTCCGGATAGGTAAATCCGCTGACCGGATCCTGCATATTATTCGATGGTTCCAGCGGCTTCAACGAACATGGTGTATATTTTACAGAATGATTCAAAATCTTGTAATATTTCGGTATTGAATAAAAAGAAAAATTTTCTATAACCATAGGGACTCCCGTAAAATAATATTCAAAGTATCATTTGAAGAAAAGGATGGAATGTTTCATTTTTTTATTTGACTTTTAGTATGAGACGAAGGTTATAATGCATAATCTATATAAATGATCCAATAATTAATACTAGTATCCTGATCAATGGTAGGATGAAAGAAAAGGTGGGGATTATTGAATGAAAAAAAACCCTTATGAGGCTTCGCCTCAAGCCTGACCAATGAAAAACTAAAAGCATTTTCCGTTCAAACTTCTTTTTGGTAGTGCAGGTTGTTTTCTTTTTGGGATCTAAGCCCGTTAAAAAAACTAACCCTGAATTGCCCTTGTAAGCTGGACTGCGACTTAGATCGCGAATGCAAAATTAACCAGCCAGGTAATTCGCTAACTACCAATTTTTGATAGTTATGACTGAAAATTACGAAATCGCTGCAGGTCTTGATATCCACAAAAAATTCATTGTGGCAACAATTCTTTCCACTCAAGAACTCAAGATCCAGCAACGATTTGAAAGAACAATGCAAGGACTCCTTGCATTAAAGAGTTGGATAATTGAACATAAATGTCAAGTGGTAGCCTGTGAATCG
>JAAYPD010000106.1 GCA_012520015.1 Methanomicrobiales archaeon | reverse complement strand
CCAGGTATCACTAATTATTTTTTTCAGGGTGCCTGTACAGGAAGTGCTACAACTGCTACAACTGCTACACGGCCATAAATCAGAAAATAGTTACAGGATTTTCGCCACAAGACGAAAATAAGAAAAACTCGGAGATATATATTAACAAAAGGTTGTCATTACTCTCCTTTCATACAGAATAGAAATGATAAATATTCATTACAGTAAGATTCTCTCTCGGACTATGGATTAACCTGCCCGGATTCGGAGTATGCCACTGGAATACCTCCTTTGGATCATTCCCGTCGATTGCCATTTCAAGGAGGAGATCCCGTACCGGATGGTTTACCGGTGCATACCTCTGATATGATCTCCCTCGTGAAGCGGTCTGTTGTCCGACCCATGAGTTAAGATCCTGATAGGAGAGATCCCTGAACTGTTTCATAATAAAGAGCTCTCCTCTGGAACATATCAACAGATGTGTTAATACGATCAATCCCATTATGTGAGAAGAAGGAGATCTTGTATGCACATCTGAGGAACCTTGTGTGACCGCGAAACGACCAGCACCAATCCACGATAAAGAAGAAGAGACCATACCCGATCCTTCACTTCCCATCCTCCATGCCCTGATAAACCCGTCCGTTGAAGGGGTGGCGATATGTGCTGAATATATAACAGATAATCCTGCCCCGGTCAGGAAAAAAGGCTACGCAAAGGATAAACCTGGCGAATATCCATACTCACTGGATCATACTGATCTCAACACACTCATAGAGAACTGCTTTGGAGCATATGATAACCTGAAGGCTACCAGATGGATTGTATACCTACCCGCAGGAGAAAAGGTTCCACCTTCCTCTAAGCTCTCATCAAAAAAGAAGCGATCATCAAAAGAAAAAATGCTCCCTCTTGTTCCGATGTATATCCCCGTTCTCCTCTGCCCGTATGATACCTTTTTTCAGATCTGGAGAACCGCTCAGAATACAGACAATCAATACATTCCAGGTGATTCCTTCCGGTACATCTCAACTCTGATGGAGAGCATCGTCAGGCTTATCCAGAACGGACGGTTCAAACCATCTGCAGAACGGACATTTGCCGGATATCATGCCCTATGGGTGCCTGCCCTTTCTCCACAGGAAATGGCATGGGTATCAGAATTTTCCAAAAGGATGCCACCTGTCTGCAGATACGCTCTCCCCCGGGTCGCAAAAGAACCTTTTTTTCCAAAACCAGAGGCCAGAGTGGAGAAACTCATCGTGGAGATGATGCGGGTGATCATCCGCTCTGCTCTTACCGGTTATACACTGAAAGAGGAGAAAGATCCCTTCTTTGAACCGACACAGAATGATAAGCAGTTCATGACTGACCTTATCTGGGCATCAGATCCTGTAAAGGACATGGGTCTTGAGAGAAGCTATTCACGGGCAATGCAGGACTGGCTGACCTTCTCCAGTTCAGGACGGTTTACTCCCTTTGAGTTCTGTATGATCATCAAAGATCCCCCGGAAGGACAGACAGAACCGTGGGATTTTACGCTCTCCGTCAGATCAGAGGCAGAACCGTCTCTTTTCATCCCGGCTGGAATTATCTGGGAATTGCCTGATCACCAGAGCGGGCTGTTCCCTCAGGCAGCCTACCTCAAACACATCCTCCATGCCGGTATAGGGCTTTTAACCTCATCATCATCGGCATTATGGGGTCCCCTGTCCGGAACAAAACCCACCGGAGGAAGCATGACCCTGAAAGAGGCTGCTACGTTCCTGGGTTCAGACCTTGCAAGAGCCAGGAGAAAGGGAGTAACAGTGCTTCTGCCAGACTGGTGGACTGATACAACCTATACACCACGGGTTGAAATCCATGCAAAAAGGCGGGATCCTACCCATACGCAGGTAAAGATAGGACTGCAGGAACTCCTGTCTTTTGATTACCGGATAGCAATCGGAGATGAGTCATTCTCACCTGATGAGTTCTGGGAGATGGTGAAAGAAAAAGCTCCCTTTATCTGGCTGGGGGGCAGATGGATATCTTTTCAACCGGATGCGATACAACATGCCTTGGATTCTTTTAGCAGACATAGAAGCAAAGGAGGAGATACAACAGGAGATCTGCTGCGGCTCTCCCTGAAAAAAATGGAAAATTCCGAGGTCCCGGTCTCGATACATGCCAGGGATGACTGGGTTGCTGATCTTCTGGAATTTTTCAGGACCGAAACAAATCAGGCAGTTCCTGTTCCGAAGAAATTTAAGGGAACACTCCGGCCATACCAGGAGGAAGGGTTCTCTTTCCTTTGTCAGTGTACCAGGAGGGGCTTTGGAGCCTGCCTTGCTGATGACATGGGGCTTGGAAAAACTCCCCAGACACTTGCATGGCTGCTCTACCTGAAGGAGAAAGAAAAGCCAAGGACTCCGGCCCTCCTAATCTGCCCGATGTCGGTTGTCGGGAACTGGGAGCGGGAGATACAACGGTTTGCCCCATCACTCCGTTCATGGGTGCATCATGGGACTGACCGATGTAAAGGCGATGATTTCGTGAAACATGTCGGTTCATATGACCTGGTTCTGACCACCTATCATCTGGCAGCAAGGGACTTGGACCACCTCAAAACCGTTTCCTGGTCTGCAATCATTCTTGACGAGGCACAAAATATCAAAAACCTTCATGCAAACCAGACTGTAGCAGTCAAATCTCTCACAGGAGAGAGGCGGGTTGCTCTTACCGGAACCCCGGTGGAGAACCGGTTACTCGAGCTCTGGTCGATTATGGACTTTTTAAATCCAGGATACCTTGGTTCACAGAGTGCATTTACAAACCGTTATTCCCGCCCGATAGAGCAGGATAAAAATTCGGAACTGGTACACGAATTACGGTCTCTCATCCGTCCGTTCCTGCTCAGGCGGATGAAGACAGACAAGCATGTTATCGATGATCTTCCCGAAAAGATGGAGAACCGGGTATATTGCACACTCACAACCGAACAGGCCACTTTATACCAAGCGGTTGTGCTTGATATGGCAAAGAACCTTGATAAAGTAGAGGGGATAGCCAGGAAAGGAGCAATTCTTGCTGCGATTACCCGGCTAAAACAGATCTGTAACCATCCTGGACGTGCTCCCAGGGATAAATCGATCAAGGCTGAACGGTCAGGGAAGGTGAGCCGGCTCCTTGAGATGATAGAGGAGATATCATCCGAAGGGGATTCAGCACTCATATTCAGTCAGTACGCAACATTCGCTGAGGAACTTGCAGGGATGATAGAAAGACAGGGAGATACACCGGTTCTTCTCCTGACCGGCCAGACACCCCGGAAGAAACGGGAGCAGATGATAGAGGAATTCCAAAACTCAACTACCCCGATAATCTTTGTCATCTCTCTCAAAGCCGGGGGGACCGGTCTGAACCTGACGAAAGCTACGCATGTGTTCCATGTAGACCGGTGGTGGAATCCGGCGGTTGAGGACCAGGCAACCGACAGAACATACCGGATCGGACAGAAGAGAAATGTCCAGGTTCACCTGATGATAACCGCTGGAACCCTTGAAGAACGGATAGATCTGATGAACCAGGAGAAACGAACCTTAGCAAAGGAAGTCCTTGCCCATAGTGATGAGTATCTGACAAATCTCTCAACAAAAGAGCTTTTAGAGATCGTATCACTTCGTGACAGTCTATTTAGCAGGGAGGATGCATGAGGAGACGAAAGAACCGGTGGTGGATCAATTCCATCCATGATGTCCCTGACGAGGAAAAAATTCAACTCAAAGCACAGGATGGCCCGGTTGGGAAGTCATGGTATGCACGGGATTTTGTAAGGGCAATGGAGGCTGTTGCTGAAAATAAACGACTTGCACGGGGCCTTAATTGTGCACGGAATCATGAGGCGTCCAGACTGGTATTCAAACCTGGGTGGATTAAGATCGGGATCAGTTG
>JAAYPD010000105.1 GCA_012520015.1 Methanomicrobiales archaeon | reverse complement strand
ATTTGTACCTCCGGCAATGGATGGCTATGTAAGAAGTACACCTATGGAGTATAATCCTGATACTGCCAGAAACAAGCTGGAGAAGGCCGGGTACATTGACTCTGACAAGAATGGCATCGTTGAAGGAAAAGATGGTGATGACATTATTCTAAACCTTCTAATCAGGAACTCTTATGCCAGGGAAGCAGAACTGGTTAAAGAGTACCTGGAGAAAGTTGGCATAGGTGTTGAAGTCAGATCTGTTGAGGACAATACCTGGTTTGAACTGAAGGATAAACTTGAATATGATATTACGCTCACAAGAACGACACCGTGGGGAATGCTCATGCATGCCGGATGGGCAACCGGGTATTTTGACAGCCGGAGAACTGGCCAGGGCGTACTGCATACAGTAGATGATGAGGCATTCCTGACATTGTGTGATAATATCCTTGGAACAACGGATAGGACACTCCTTACAGGATATGCAAAAGAGGTTCAGAAGTATTATGCAGAAAACCTCCCGGGCATTCCATTATACTGGAAGAATGATATTACTCCATATAACAAGGAGATCACCGGCTGGTATTCTAATCCACTTTATGGTATCATGAATGAGTTCACATTTACCGGTGTAAAACCGGCAACCTGATTTTCCAGGTTTTTTATGAGACCATTCCTTCAGGGATCAATCTTTCTTTTTAGAAAATTAATTCGATACTCATGCTCTTTTGGTATCATCGTACTTCTTGTATTCCTTCTTCCAAGGATGATGCCAGGAGATCCGGTCGCAAATCTGGTAGGGGAGGATATCTATCTCACCGATGAGACAAAAGAAACGTTGAGGGCAGCTTTGGGTCTTGATTCTCCTCTTCATGAACAATTTGTCTTGTATAGTATTCATCTTCTCCATCTTGACCTTGGATACTCATACCATATGCATGGAGCGGTGTCTGACATTCTGGCAGACAGGGCAGGCTGGACTCTTTTATACATCGGTATATCTATCATAATCGGTACCTGTACCGGGATTTATCTTGGAGCACGTGCAGGTTTTGAACATGAAACATGGTGGTCCAGCCTGATATCCTCCCTTGCATTGATCATCTCCTCTACTCCTCCGTACCTCTTAAGCCTCATTGCAATGGTAATTTTTGTCTACCATCTTGGATGGTTTCCTTTCAAAGGATTTTATGACACTTTTCACATTCTGAGCATTATTCACCATCTCACATTGCCTGTTCTCATCCTTTCCGTCTTTTACGCCGCAAGAAATGTTCTTATTATGAGAGGGACAGTACTGTCTGAAAAAATCCAGCTCTACCCATTATTTGCAAGATCACTTGGAATACCGGAGAGACGGATATTAATTCGCCACATAAGAAAAAATGCAATCATTCCTCTTATAGCACTTATAGCCCTGGATTTTGGGTTTCTCTTCTCCGGGGCCCTTTTTATTGAGATAGTCTTCTCGTTAAATGGCATGGGAAGCCTGATGTATGATGCAATTCTGAACAGGGATTATCCGGTTCTGACCGGAACTTTTTTAGTAATCGCAATATTCGTGATATGTGCAAATTTTATTGCAGATATTCTGTCACTTGCACTTGATCCACGTACAAGGAGCCATCCATGATCCCAGGGTTATCAAACCTGAACTTTCGAAGACATGGATATGTTCCGCTGCTGTGTATTATTGTTCTTACATTACTTCTCATTATTGCACTATTTCCAGAGCAAATCGCGCCATACGCCCAGAATAAACGATTTTTACCCTATATGGATCCTGATAATGCCCATCTCCTTGGCACAGATGATATGGGGTATGATATCCTTACTTTGCTCGTCTATGCAACAAGGATATCCCTTACTATCGGTTTTTTTGCCGGAGGATTATCCCTTCTGATTGGGACCGCTACAGGCATATTAAGCGGTTATCTACGTGGATGGGTCGATGACATGATCATGGGGATTACCGATATTACCCTGATAATTCCGAAAATTCCTGCAATTATCCTTATTGCTGCATATGTACGTCCAGGGATATGGATCCTGATACTGGTCCTCGGGCTTTTATCATGGGAGACTACTGCACGTGTGGTCAGGGCCAAAACCATGCAGATAAGTAATGCCGGATTTATTATGTCCGCACGCTGCCTTGGGTTTCCTTCCAGATCAATTATCATCCAGGAGATTATTCCGGTTATATATCCGGTAATACTTCCCAAATT
>JAAYPD010000104.1 GCA_012520015.1 Methanomicrobiales archaeon | reverse complement strand
TTAGTAACACTGAATTTTGCTAATTTGCATATCTGACCCTTAAGCTGTCTTACATGAATATTTTTCCATGAAAAATTCAGCGGTGTCGGAGATATTGGGAGCCGTTCTCATGGTTTCAATCGTAATTACAGGAATGGCCCTGATAGGTATTATTCTATTCTCATCTCCTCCCCCTGATTCGATACCAAAAATTGCATTCTCAGTATATGCATGTTGCGAAGAAGACGGGACAGATAAAACAGTAATTATCTCTCACCAGGGAGGTGATCCTATCCGCTGGTCTGATATAGAGTTCATCATAAATCCTGAAGAAGGTGTTACGCCAGTATCTCGGGAAAAACTAATTTATGAAACAGATTCCACCGAACTTTTCAAAACCGGAGACATATTAAAGATTATTACGCCAAAGAATCCTCATCATCTGATAATCTACAAAACATCCGGTTCCAATCAGACGATATTAGATACCACCTTTACAAGCTTCAAATGTTAAAATTAATAACCTTCCCCGATACCCTTCAGATCTATCCCTCTCATCTCAAACAAGGCGAAATACGTTCACCTCTCCAAAGCAATACATTAACCATCCGGTGCATTTATCCCGAAAAAAAAATCAGGTATTTGGTGAACCAATTCATCTTGAGAGTTTAAAGTTTAACATTCCGAAACAGCTTTACATTAACCGATATCATCACTACCGTGATAATTACCAGGATAAACAACCTTGAGCCAGGAAACATTCCTTCAGAGACCGCCCTGATAGAATCAATCGCAATGCTTAGCGGATTTAATGAAGCAGGGATGACAAGCCAGCCTGGCATAGAAGAATACGGCATCATGGCACTGGATGCAAAGAACAAAGGCATCGTAATCATCGCCGTTACAGCCGCATAACTGTCATGCTCCCCGATCAGAACGGCAATCGTGGTCGTTACCGAAGAGAGCAGACCGCCAAACAGGATCAGGATCAGGTAAACTGCAATTATCTGAACCGGGGAATAAACCGGGACACCAAGCAGAAAAGCAAGACCCAGGATGATACTTGACTGGATGATCCCCCGGATGGTTATGACAAGAATCTTTCCAAAGAGAATAGATTCACGTGGCGGAGGAAGTGCCATGAACTTATTATAAAACCCGAGGATCTTGTCCATAATCAAAAGTGCTCCTCCCTGCATGGACGCAGATAAGATGGTCATCACCAGTATCCCGGGAGTGATAAATGCAAGATAATTATCTGTAAACTTAATCGGCAGGGCCATTCCGACAAAGATGAGCCATGCAGCAGGGGCAATGAGCGACGAGATAAAACCCCATTTCCCCCTGATCCACCTGACCAGATCACGTAAACAGTAAATTATAATCGCGTTCATCTTCGTCTTCCAAGCATGTTCCGGTATGATGTCATGTTTATCGGCCTCGTATCTTCAATATCTCCGACAAGGTGGAGGAATACATCATCAAGTGTCGGTTTTCGGATAGAGATGGAATTAAGCGTCGCTCCCAGGGACTGGATCTCCTGGCCGATGTAATCACCTGCATTTTTCCTGTCCTTAACAAGGAAAGTGATCTCCTCTTCATTCTGGCTGATAACCTTAACACCATCCAGCCGGACCGGAGGTAAGGTCCCTTCAACCGATGCCACGATAATATCTCCATCGATGAGTTTTTTAAGAGCAGCTGGAGTATCACATGTTTTTACAGACCCGCGATCCATGAAGGCTACACGATCACAGTTTCGGTCCGCCTCATCCATGTAATGGGTGGTAACGAAAATTGACATACCTCTTTTCTTAAGTGTCCTGATATACTCCCAGATTTTCTTCCTTGCTGACACATCAAGCCCGACAGTAGGCTCATCAAGGAAGAGAACTTCCGGGTCATGGACAAGGGCCTGGGCAAGTTCTAATCTTCTCCTCATCCCCCCGGAATAAGCCTTGACAAAATCATCCGCCCGTTCTTCAAGGTCAAGAATCCCGATAACCTCATCGGTCCTGTCTTTTGGACGGGAGATCCCATACAGTTCTGCATATAGACGAACATTTTCACGTCCGGTCAGTCGGATATCAACCGCCATATCCTGCGGGACATAACTAATCTTTTCACGCACTTTCCTGGGATATTTCACCGTATCAATCCCACAAACTGATGCAGTCCCTGACGTGGGAGTAAGAAGGGTTGTAAGCATGAGAACCGTCGTGGTTTTTCCTGAACCATTTGGACCCAGAAGGCCGAATATCTCATTGCCCACGTCGATATTCATATCACGAACTGCACAGAGTTCTCCGTAATACCGGGTAAGGTTTTTTGTTAAGAGTACACTTGTCATTTATTCACCGGCTATGATGCAGAAGATCACGTGGATAATCCATGACGGGATTTATACCATGCAAATTTTGTGCATGAAATGAAAAATTCCGCATGTAACGGTAATTTACAGTCGTCTGGCAAGACATTATGAGTTAATAAGTGTTTTATCTGCTGAACTTATGTGATATAGAATATACATTATTCAGGAATATGATTAAGCTTTTTCATACGAATTTTCAAAAAATAATACAAATTTATTTAGTTATCGTAAAAACAGTTGCTTATTGAGATTGAAGGGTGAACCTTTCCACCGAATATTTACTGGTTTCATCCAGTAAAACCGGACACCCTGATCCTTATCTTGAATTGATACTGGGATCTCATATGCTCAAAACGGATTGGAAAGACTTTGACTTTCTTTATTTTGTCGGCACCATGGGGCTTATTGGCGATTACAGCCATTCGATGAGAAATACAGAGAAGAGAATGTATCATTCCTGGTGGAGAATAAAAACGATATTTATGGTCATACTTCACTAAAAAACCCGGAACGGGTTATTTCATAATATGATACAGGTACATGGAATGATACGGGATAGTCACATTATTCGCCCGGATAGTGACAGTACGCAGAGTTCATTTTGCTTCGATTCGCATATATTCAAGAAATTATAGAGATTTTTAGAAAAGAAAGCGTTGTAGCAGTTGTAGCAGTTGTAGCAGATCCAGTACAGACCCCCGGGTTTATTTTAATCCGGATACAAGATCTCTGAAATTTCAATATTTAAACGAAGAAATGTACAAGGACTACCCCATGAATATCCTGTCAGGGTCGCCGGTATTCTCTACCTTGAAAACCGACGGGATGGGGTTTTGTTATCCGGAATTTTGTCACGATAATATTCGTTCTCTGTAACATTACCCAGGACAATCCTCTTAAGGTGGTGTTCATGCAGCTCGGTTATGGGATATTATCGTTTCAGATAAGTGATTACCCCTTCTATCGGTTTGTTGTCTGGTTTCAGCCTGGTCCGGTACGTCGCATACGTCATTTTCCAGGTTCTGACCATTTCCGGGGTTGGTTCCTGCATGTGCATGTGAATACCAAAATATGAGGCCTGTTCCTATACATTCTACTTATTTACAAGCATTTTAGATATTCAGCGAGTAACTCGAAAGGAAATTCATTT
>JAAYPD010000103.1 GCA_012520015.1 Methanomicrobiales archaeon | reverse complement strand
CCTTCGTGGATTTATGACGATGGTATAAGGAATATCAAGGCCATTTACATGAAATGTCAGTCTGGGTAAAAAGGAGGAGAGTTTTTTAATAAAAGAGTTTGCATTAAGTGTATTCTGCATAGCCGGCACCAGAAATTTTGCTCATACATATTTTAATGTGAAGAAATTTAGCATTTGGTATAAAATGCTGTAACGATGCTGAAAATTATGATACTGAAAATATTCATGGAAAAGATCCATGTCATGCCATCACACGTCCAGTGGAAACAATGGGGTCAATAAAAAAATATCGGCTAATTATTCTCCTAATTCATCATTATGCTTTTGTTTGGTATTCTGAAGAAAATGCCGGAACAAAAAGTATCACAACCATGTAACAACAGGTTCAGGGGCCGGTTCAGGTTCATTCTCCTGTAATTCTTCGTGAGGGTAACCGATCGCAACCCCGGCGACAGCATATTTTCCAGGGGGAAGCCTGACAAGAGAGAAGAACTCGGATCTCCTGGACAGGTATGATATACCAGGGATCAGGTGGATACCAAGGTTTAGAGATGTTGCTGCCTGCCAAAGATGAGATACCGCAAATGCCAGGGATTCCTGTTCGACCGGAGGGAATCTTCGCTCTTCGGTGATAAGAAGGATGAAAGGTGCAGACCTGAAAGCAGGTATCCCGGATGATTCAAAATTTTTAAGCATCTGTATGTAATTCCCAGGTCCTTCCGGGGAGTATGCACGCCAGCCAAAGAAGGATATAAGCTCATCCAGCGTGGTCGAGACCGACCTCTTTAAGATCATCTCAAGTTTGTCACAGACCGGGGTGCTGGTCCTGAAAGCAAAAAATTTACGAATATCGGTCTTATCTACAGGTTCGGGATAGGGATAAGGGGCAGCTGATCCTGCCTTTATCACCTGCAGCAGGACTTCCCTTGTTGGAACTTCTGATGAGAAGACATATACCGGCCTGTAATGAGGCATAGGTTCACCGGTCATGGCTGAAAGTCCTATATGCTATGGTATGATATTTTTTTATGCATTCATCTTTCGTAAAGGTTACTGGTACCTGAGCAGCCTTGAAAGATACACTTTTGCCCAGATAATTGCAACTATCCCACCAAGAATGTCCCCTGCTACGATTCCCCACCAGATACCATGTTCGCCATGTCCAAGGACAATCCCAAACAGGTAGGCGAACACTGCGATGAAAAGGATGTTCCTGAAGACATTCAGAATAAGGGAGGTCATTCCTTTTCCAACTCCCTGGAAAAGACAACCTGACATTATCCCAGGGGCGACAAATGGGTAAAAGAAACACATCGTCGCAAGGAAAGCAGCAATATGTGGAGCAAGGTAGGAACTTTCCGGCGTATAGGCGAATATTGATGCTATCTGGTGTGCAAAGAGCCAGGTGATCACTGATATACTAATTGCGATGACAGACCCTATTTTAAATGAATAATTGAGAGTTATTGGAAGTTTATCGTATCTTCTTCCTCCAAAGGCTGCACCAGCTACAGATATGACCGATGTTCCGATTGCTGCCAGCGGTATTATTGAGAATAATACCACCCTCCAGCCTGCTGCATATACTGCAACTGCATCCGTTCCTGCAACTTTTACAAGCATTCCATTAATTATGATGGCAAGAACAGACATCAGGAAAAATTCAAGGCTTGCCGGGATTCCAACATCAAGAATATCCTGCACAGTCTGTTTCTGGAATACGTAACTTTCCCTGGATACCGACACATAAGTGTCTTTCCTGCCAAAAAACCAGTACGCAAGAACAATTGCCACAAATACCTGTGAAATAACCATCCCCCATGCTGCACCTGCAATACCCATACCGGCAGTGTAAATAAGTAGAGGATCCAGGACCATGTTCATCAGGGCAGATAATGCCATCAGGTACATCGACCGTTTCGTGTCACCTTCGGCCCTAAGGATGGCAGAACCAACATTTGTGAGCAGGATCAGGATCGTTCCTCCAAAAACAACCCTTCCATACTCGCCACATAGTTCTGCGGTGTTTCCGGCCCCAAATAAAAGTGCAATATCCGTGGTCCAGATAATAAGCGGGATTGTGATTATCGCAGATATGATAATTGCAAGGATGACTGCATGAACAGCAGCATTATTAGCCCCGCGAAGATCGCCTGCCCCTATCCTCCTTGCAATTGCCGATGTTGTCCCTGCACCAAGGCCGTTTCCAAGTCCTATCAACACAAGAAAAAGGGGCGAGATAAAACCGACCGCTGCAAGTGCATCAGAACCAAGCCCTGCAACCCATATTGCATTTACGATATTATAGGTTGAGTAAAGGAGCATGGCAATGATGAGCGGCGCTGATAGCTTTCGAATCGCTTTTTCAGGCTCTCCAAGCAGAAGAGAAACGCCAGCCGTCTCCTTTTTTTCCTGGGCGATAACAGATCCGTTCAATTCCGTATCCTGCTTCAATTCTACTCCTCTAATCTCCGGATGGTCTGAATGCTGGATTCTGCAATATGTTTGAGCAGGGCCAGCATCTGTACTTTTTCTTCTTCTGACAGGTCATTGCAGATAACCTGTTCCCACTCCTGGTCAATAGCCAGAATCTCTGGTGCAAGCCTTGATCCCTTTGTTGTAAGTGAAAGGCAAAACGCACGGCGGTTGGCAGGATCAACACGACGGGATATGTATCCGGCATCCTCCATTTTTTTAACAGTCCTGGCGATTGTGCCTTTATCCAGGTGAAAATACCTGGCCATAGTCTCCTGGGTGATACCAGGATGCCTGAGCAGGCACATGAAGACCGGATACTGGCCTGCCGATAACTCAAACTGTTTTAACCGGTTATTCAGGAAAATAACTCTGGCCCTGTTAATAATGGAAAGTAATGGGCCGGGAGGAGGGGCTCTAGGAAGTAGTGAATCAGACACCTGTACAGATATTCATTGATAAGATATAATGTTGTCTATGCAACAGTTGTCCATGCAATGAAAAAGAGGGGATTATTTTTTTCGGTAGATGTTCAGTCCAATCTTGATCTCTTCATGATCAGGGATTGATATGTTCCCTTCAGTCGAAGCAATTGTAATAGACTTTCCGGATTTCGATTCTCCGTAATCCTTACTAATATCAACGGTGATGGTAAGGGTATTTCCTTCGACCTTCATGTCAACATTCTTCATAAGATATGATTGGGGTTGAGAATAATTGGACTTTTTCTCTCCAAAAT
>JAAYPD010000102.1 GCA_012520015.1 Methanomicrobiales archaeon | reverse complement strand
GTTATCTTTGGGTACTCCGTGGTGATTCGACTATCCGGTCTAATCTCTCTGACATTTGATATTGGTTCATCCTGGTGGACTGCAATTACAATTCTGACCGTTCCAGGCCCGGTTTTGCTGTAATTGAGCTCTGCTACTTCTTTCACCTGTGCACCTGATTCATGAATCCAGTCAAGACCTGATATTCCAATATCAAAATATCCCATCTCGATATAGGCAGGTATCTCCTGTGGTCTTAATATCTTGACTTTTCCTATCCGTGAGTCATTTATTTTTGGATTATAGTCCCGGTCTGTTCTCCGGATCTCAAGGTCTGCCTCTTTAAATAGCTGTAATGTCTGCTCCTCAAGGCTCCCTTTAGGTAGTGCGATGTTAATCATAGAACAATAAAAGGAGGGATATGCATTAAACCCTGACGGTTTGTATCTGCAATATATCTAATTCTCTAAAAAAAACAGCTAAGTTGTGATGGGGTTTTTGGGAAATTTCGGTTGACTTAAGGGCAAATCAGATATTATCCGGGGATAATCATTTGAAGATACGTGGCCTTTAAAGCCTTGTATTAAAAAAGAACAGGTTTAAACCTCATCTGATCATACTGTACGGGTATACTTCATTTCTTTACAAATGGGAGATGGAAACGATAGCATGATTATGATCAATTTTGACGAAAAGGGACTGGTTCCGGTTATTGCACAGGACTTTACAACCAAAGATGTGCTGATGCTTGCATATGCCAACAAGGAGGCAGTGGACCTGACCCGGTCTACCGGATATGCACATTACTTCAGCAGGAGCAGGAACAAACTCTGGAAGAAGGGAGAGGAATCCGGACACATGCAAAAGGTTCATGATATCCTGATTGACTGTGATGAAGATGCGGTCATCTACCTTGTAGATCAACTGACGGCTGCATGCCACACCGGATACCGGTCGTGTTTTTACCGCAGGCTTGATGGGACCGTATCAGGAGAGAGGATGTTTGATCCGGAAGAAGTGTACAGGAAAAAAGAGTAAAATTTAATACCTTTTGTTGAATATGAGGGGATAACAGCATCAGCCTCATTTTTGTGCAATTATAATCTGCATTGGTGGTACATCTCTTCCAATGTATCTGTATTCCAGGCATGAACCTTGTCAGATACTATATCAGACTCTCTGGTGAACGTTTTTGCAATGACCAGGTAGTGCCTGTTACGAAATTCTGGATGGTATGAAAGAAATATTTCGCTTTTAACGAGAAGATTAGAATATATTTTTCCTGCATTTACCTTATCCTGCCATTTCACCTCACAGAATAATACATCTGTATCACCAGAGGCGATGAGATCAATCTCATGCTCTTTCATCCACCACCGGGAGCAGGAATGAAACCTGAACGGAAGCAGAGCGGATGTATTCAATTTCCATAACAGATCCTCTATGCATCCCTCAAATTTTTTCCCGATAAATGCCTGAAGAGTGGGTTTTATCTCCTGAACACAAAGGGCTCTCCCATCACCCATTTCAATCGATTTCGCAAAAGGAGAGACATATCTGAACCAGAAAGCAAAATAATTGTCAGATAGAAAATACTGTCCTTTTTTACTCTTTAATGGTTCTCCTGCAGGAATCTCTCTGATTATGAGATGGAGGTTTATGAGTACCTGAAGATATTTTGAGACTGTGGCCCGTTCAAGCCCGGTCATCTGGGAAATTTTTGACGGTGTTGTGTTTCCTTCGGCAATTGCACGAAGGATTGAGAAGTAATATCTGGGTTCTGATACTTCGGACATGAGAATAAATTCAGTATCCTGGAACAGGATGGAGTCGTCTGTAAGAATTCTGGAGATAATATTCTCATAAATGTCTTTATTCTTGTCTGCTTTGAATATATATGCAGGAGTTCCCCCAAATACTGCATAATGTTCAACCGTAGTGGTCAGGTCCGGAAAATGCTCCAGAATATCCGTGAATCGTAAAGGTTTTATGAGATATTGTCCTGTTCTTCTTCCAAACAGAGGACTTACATATCTCATGGTCATTTCTTCCATCATACTGATTGAAGAACCACTTACTATCAGAAACAGTTGTGAATCCTTCAGCCATGTGTCCCAATGGTACTGAATTACTGACAACAGGGAAGGATCCTCTTTTACCAGGTATGGGAAATCGTCCCATGCGATGATAACCCGTCTGTCTTGATGTGACCTGATATAGGAAAAAATGGCATCCCAGTCAGGAAAAACCACTGAAGAAAGATGTGTATCACCAAAAAACCGGGTGAGTTCTGATGAAATTTGTTTCAACTGTAACTCTTTTGTCTCTTCCCGTGCCAGAATGCGAACACCAATGTTTTTTTGATAAACTGGTCAATTAGTTCAGACTTGCCAACACGTCTTCGACCATATATAATAATGAATTCGGCATTATTGGTATCAAACCGTTGCTGAAGTGATGTGAGTTCAGCCTCACGGTTGAGAAACATGTCATGTACTATACTGTTAAAGATAATAAATATGTTACTTCAAAGTATGTTACTCCGAAGTAACTTACCTATAAGTAATATATATCCGACACTCGACACCAAAAACTTCACACAATGATGAGAATGATATTGTTGATTTCCCACTTTATTACGGCCATTAACGAATTTTCAGATAATCCCTAAAAATTGACCGGGGTTTCGGATATTATTGTTCTAATGCAAATGAGATCGCTTTTTTATAAACTGCTGTAACTCCGTCACTATTTATAACACAAAGATCCAGTTTACCGGACTTGACCTCGTCAGATAACGGAACATCTATCTTCACCCTGATCTTCATGGTATTATGGGTCAGGACGGGTTTTGGGTAAAACGAAAACCAGCTGAGGCCATCTCCAGCCAGCAGGATCTCACATGGACCCATCAGATCCCGCCCGGAGATCGTCACATCGCTTGCTTTATCCGGAGTAAGCACAGGTGCATCTACTGAAATGATTACAGGAGCTATCTGTTTATCTACAATTTCAAACGGAACCCATGCTTTCCCTGTCTTCGTAGTAATCACAAGATTCCACATTCCTTTTTCCACATCCCCAGGTATGTCTATCATCGCCACACCGTATTTCTGGTTTTCAGTGAAACAGTAATTACTTGCATCAATAGCAAAATCATCCTTTACCAGGGTTACATACACTGGAGATGAAAAATGATCCCCATATATCTTAATTCCCATGGTATTTCCTGCTCCACCAGAATACGGGTAGATACTGGTGACATGAATCTCACGTTCATTGATTATCTTTTCACTTGTTCCTGTAAACCTTGGATCTGATATCTGCTCCTCTTCTTCTGGTTGCAAAGGAGTGGGCTCAGGCGTCAGGGTATCTATTGGAGTGGGAAGAGTCTCTTCCGTTGAATTCAGAACATCTTCCCTGGCTGCCTGTGTTCCGTTCAGGACAGTAATACTGACAGAACCGGTTCTCATATCTGTCCCGGCAATAAACGCACGTATTGAATAATTGCCCGGTTGCACGGTATCCGGGATATGAACCGTAACCATCCTTTTTGTGCTTCGTAATATGAGGCCGGGAACCTGCGATCCAATTCCAATTCCAAGTAGTTCAGTATCTGGAATAACCGGGAAGTCAACCATATTACCCAGGAGTTTGACAGTGTCAAGGGTCCAGTTGCGATCCCTGGTACTTTTTAGTACTGCACCATCTTTCCCGGAGATGGCCATCGCAGAAACGTCGAGTTTTAATGTAAATTCAACATCATCCCCAGGAGCTACCTCATCAGGCATGGCAGCCAGACTCCCTTTTAAGAGAAGGGTGCCACTTGGAGGTGCAGTGTCACCAGTCCAGTTTGAAAAACCCTGCCCGAAATTTTCAAAAAATGGTCCGTTGAAGATAATCTGCTCTTCAGAGAGAGATCCTTGTGTAATGGAGAAGGACGCCATTAAAATTAGCATTGCCAGGATTAAACGACAGACCCCTTGTTGTGCAGATCGTTTCATAGTAATATCCATGGTTTCACCGAATATAAAAAAGAGATTGCAGCTTTTGGAATTTATTATTTCCTGAAAAAAAGGGATTGTGGAACATGCATATTGTCAGTATGAAAAAATAAAAGTCATTCTGTCAAGCAGGGAACTCTTCATCGGCCCGGGGCGTTTAATGCCGATACAATATTTTTCACTTCTCATATCGTCTGCCTGTAATCTGGCCCATATGATCATCTCATTCATTATCTCATGAATCCTATATCCATATCTGGAGAAAAAGATGAAATTAATCTATGCCATCCTGATACCAGGAATACTCATAGCACTAACATTTCTTTGTGGGTGTAGCGCAATTTTCAAAGAGCCTACTGTGACTGTGGAATCTATTGATCTTGCATATATCAATGCCACAGATCTTAGCCTTGACATTATGCTCAAAGTACACAATCCGAACTTTTTCGGGGTCATGTTTCAAAAAATTACTGCAGACGTCTCATACCTAAAGGATGAAGACTGGAACCCTCTCAGTCATGTGGAGACAAAAGATATTGAAATAACAACCGGTGAAAACACAATTATTTTGCCTGTTACTGCGAAAAATGCCGACCTTATCAGAGCCGGATTTCAGATCCTGGCAAGTGGCGAAGTTACTGTACAGGTAGAAGGTATTGCTGAGCCGTCTTTCTTTGGATTTGTACCAAAGGTCCCATTCAGACAGACAAGGACCATCCCACTAAAATCCTGATAGCAGATTGTCACTATATAATAAATTACAGGTACCATTTCAAAAATCAAGGATGAAACTGGTCATCAGGCCAGTCAATTTTTCAATTTACCTGCTCATCATGTACCGGCGAAGATCAATCCCCCGGATCCTGCAGTCGGTTCCGTCACGCACGGCTGGTAAAAACCCGTCAAAGATGTATTCCAAAAGAACAGACTCATTTTCGCCGGCTATTGCAGCGGCTTCTGCTATAGTATGCATCACTTCTTCACTGACTCCCCCGATTGAATCACGAAGCGTCCGGTCAACAGTCCTCAATGAACCTGAAAAAGAAGAATTCATTATATCTTCAGACTCCACCCCATTATCAGACGGGGAAAACTGGACATCATCCACTGATACATTTGAGGCAGGAGTGATGCCTTCCGACTCCGGTTCCTTCTCAGGAGATGACAGGGAGCTTTGTTCAATCGATGAAGGGGAACAGACGTCCCGGGATTCCTGCATGAAAGCAGGGTATTCGTGCTTTATCACATGCGTTGTTGGAGTTAAAGTTGTGAGCCTGGCGATCTGGTCCCTAAGCCATGTGATCTCTTCATCCTGCCGGCGGATAATTTCACGTAATTCCCTGGTGATTCCATCCATTTCCATCTTTAGTCCAGGTGACAGCAATTCAAGTACGATATCTTCAATGGACATGTGCCGTTCATTTGCAAGGTGATTGAGCCGGTCGAGAGTATCTGCTCTTATAGAGAGGGTAATGATCTTATCGATTTGAGACATCTTCTTTTTGTTCTTTATTCTCTAAGCCCAAAAAGTCATCCCATCAGAGAGAACAGTAAAATTTTATTGTTTATGAAAATAAAAATTTATCTGACAGGTTTTCTTCTTTTTCCTAAATATCGTGAAGACTGAAGAGAGTTGAGGCGTGACAGACCAACAAAGAAGAGTGCAACAAGGAATACACACTGACCAATTACAATTACCGGAAAAATGCTGGTCATTTCAGGTAGTGATAAGATATCATGGAGATTAAATTCTGATAAAACCGGACCTGTCAGGTACAGTAGAAGGATTATCGTTGAACAGATGAGGATAAAGATCCTTAATGCCTTTGATTTCACCGGAATGGATATGCAATAGAGTGGAAGGATCACAGAATAGCAGATGATAAGACCTGCAGATACCAGGATGAGTGCAGGAAACAAGAATATTAACGGATGAATCCAGAATGACGAGAGAAAATACCATACATCCCCAGTTGTTGAAAATACCCTGAGAGGGACATATGAAAACAATGAACCAAGGTTAAAGATAAGAACCCAGAGTGAAATGGTCATGAGGGATTTATACCTGATACCCCGGGTTTTTAAAATAAACCAGAAACATAAAGCAGCCAGGAGAGCATTAAAAACCAGGCCACCAATGGAGATCAGACCTGCTGACCAGCTGGCAGACACGGGCAGATGTGGAATATAATTAAAGGTTTCATAAAAGCCAGGAATTCCAACCTGATACCAGGCTATACTCACCGGGGACGTGATCACTGACTGAACCGGATCAGGTCTGATAACGATTCCAACTGCCCGGGCCAAAAGATAATGACCAGATTCATGGACAAATAATTCAATTACATGGGCGATGACGATTGACACCAGCGTTATAAAGAGAAAACTTACATGATTACTCCAGGGGCGGATCTTCATTCTATCCTCATTATCTTCTTTTGTTGAATTATTATATAGTATAGCAAATTTTTCTGCAGTAATGAAAAGTCTGTATATTGCTTTGAAGTGCATAAATGTTCATGCCCTGAAAACCCTTCGTTTATTTCGACATTTCCAGGCCGTTATACAAGGCCGGTAATTGGTAATACTATCAGATAAACAGCTTCGGGTGCTCAAAAAAAAGAACTGGTTAAAATACCAGGACTCTCCAGGGAGTTCCATGAAGGGATACTGTATTCCAGTAAACCGGGTATTTTTCTTTACCAGGAGATACAAATTCACCAAGTGAGAGCATATCATGCCCTGCCACATATGACGCAGCAGGTGATGTGCCAACACCAGGTATCTTCTGGACTGTGGTATTATCAGAAAACGAAGACAAGAGGAGTTCACCCGAATACCCGATAAGGGTTCCATCAGGCTGGGTAACCATAATCGTCATCTCCTTCTCTTTTGTTAATGAACCAAGTGCACTCTCCACCAGAAGAGCGGGTTCGGCGAGCACAGAGAGATAACCGGTAACGGAGAGAGAGGAAGAGTAAAGCGGATAAATTATGTCTATCACATCTTCCCCTTCTATGCATTTTATGATATTGCTCATACCCGGAACAGGGTTGTTTATCACCGAGTCTACCAAAGGCTGATCCCGGACATTAACACCAATACTGCTGTCAAACCTGGCATGGGATATCTGAATGATTGTACCTGTACGATCCAGGATAGAAACCAGGAGTACTGCCGGATTTTCCTCGCAGATCTTTTGCAGGTAGGGGCGGATATCTTCATCTTTCAGGTTCAGGCCTTTCATTTCTGCAGCATGTTCTGCTATTTTTGCATCAAAGTCATCTAATGTCTTTGAAAGTGCCGCTGATGATCTCAAAAGTAATGTTGCCTGTTCCATCTCCTGTTCTGACGAGAGATCTTCTTCACCGTCATACCAGCTGTCAGATATAATAAATCCCTGGTTATTAGTAATTGAGAGGATCTTTAGTGGCTGACCCCACATCTGGATGGTCATAATGTCAGGGTCAATAACCCCGGAAAAATCAACTTTCAGGCCATCCTGTTTAAACTCGTCAGGCAGATCCAGTGGAAGGTATTTTACTCCATCTGAAGTGACAAGCCCATAAAAACCTCCTTCCAGGTCGATGTAGGTAATTGTTCCGGTACTGGAAATTTCAAAGCTGGTCTCTTCTGCAATGCAGCCACAGGCGCAAAAAAGAGAAAGAGCCAGAAGATAAATACCCGTCGGTAATGATGTCCGAACCATACCTCTTCTTAGATGGATCAAAAGAAAAGAGTTCTGTTCCTTATCTATCCTCAGTCTCTCCTGTCCATGTTCAGCCTGGCAGATATCCTGAAATGAGCATGGTATAAATACCTGCATGAATGAGAATAAACACTGGAACCATGGTGGAAAAGAGAGGTTTTCTAATTTTGTGCCTGAATACCCGCATTCCCGCGTATGCACCAAGTGGTCCGAAGAATGCAAGGGTCACCAGATTTCGTTCAGGTATCCGATACTCTTCACGCATCGCCCTTTGCTTGTCATATCCGAATAATGCGAATGTAATTGCATTGACTACAAGG
>JAAYPD010000007.1 GCA_012520015.1 Methanomicrobiales archaeon | reverse complement strand
CCCGGACTGGACCATCTTCATGTGATTCAGGCCGCTATTTTCAATCAGGACAGGTAGTTCAATGGTAGTGCCAGGGGTGAACTCATTAAGTCCTGCAATTGTAATTGATAAATCGGGCTCTCCAGAGAGATACTTGGTTCCGGCCATCGCCGGCGTGGAACATAAACCTATCAGGCATAACCCGATGAAAATTATGTAGGACAATCCAGAGATTTGCTGGAAATCTCGTATCTTAACCTTCGAAAACTTATGTTTTGTCATGTGTGATACACCTGAGTTTGATTCACTTGCGTATAAGTTTGTGGTCTACAAAGATATATAAATATTGTGTTTATGTGTTACAAATAGATGTTTCATTCATTTGTACTTGTTGAGAGTAACCTATTTGTGTAACGAACGCTCATCAATATGTATGCATCGGTTGTCTGATGAACTGACCCAGGTCAAGGAACTTGTCAGAAACCACCCACAAGGGATGAGCGTGACCGAGATAGCGTCTGCTCTGGGGCGGAATAAACACTCAACCGGGCGCTACCTGGACATTCTTCATGCCGCAGGACATGTTGACCTAAGAACCTTTGGAATGGCCAAAGTTTTTACACTGTCATCCAGAGTCCCCCTCTCAGCCCTTCTCTCCTACACAACTGATCTTTTCCTTGTCCTTGACCGCGATATGAGGATTATCCAGGGAAATGATCCATTTTTCAGCATGCTGGAGATCCAGGGTAGCGATATCCTGCAAAAAAGAATTGAACATATCTCTTCTCCAAATCCGGCTAATGATGAATTTTTATTGAAACTTTCAAAAATTATTTCATCAAAAAAAGAGTCCTTTGAGCTGATGCGGGGAGGCCAGGTAACACGATTCTTTAGAGGAAAAGTAATCCCAACCGTATTTGACGACGGCAGCTCTGCAGATACCATCATCCTTGAAGATATTACTCTTGAGAAAGAAGCGCTCAGGGCTCTCCAGGAGAGTGAAGAGTTCTTCAGAAGTGTGTCTGATAATTTATCCGACGGCCTGATCGTTTCAGAGATTAAATCTGGTAAGAAAAAAGTAATCTTTTACAATCAGCGCCTTTGTGAGATCACCGGGTATTCAGCCGAAGAAATTCAAAAAATTCATCCGGAAAATCTTGCATTACCTGAAGAGAAAGAACGATTTGAAAGAGCGCTCAAGGAGGCTGAACAGAACAAGGGAACCATGAGAGAACTCAGGTTCTGGGCAAGGAGGAAAGACGGGATTCCAATTTATCTATCGGTTCGTGTGAAATTAGTTCCTTTTGGAGATTTAATTCGCGGGTACATCCTGATAACCGACATTACACAATGGAAAGAACAGGAAGAAGCGCAGTTACTCCAGGCAAACCTGATAAAACGCCTGATGTCAAATTTTCCCCATCCAATCTTCATCCTCAGGGAAGACGGAGTGTTTTTGATTGCCAACCAGGCATTTTGTGAGTTATTAAAAACAGATCCTGACAATGTCATAGGAAAACAGGTCTCTGAGATAATTCCAGAAGAGATAGCAGAAGGTTTTTTGAGCGGAAATGAAGAACTGGTAAATAAAAAGAACATTACACATAAGCACATTGTTACCAGGTTTTTCAGGCCAGATGGCTCAATAGGAGATGTCACCATAGAAAAATCCCTTGTGTCTGCCGGGGATAATACTCCACGCTACATCTTTGGTATTGTAATTACCGAAGATATGTGCGCACATTAAATTTTTGAAAAACCTGGTATTTCCTGGTAAAGTCTGAAGAAAATAATCTTTTATATACGTGAATAACCCATACACGTCATGACAGATGTGGAATTGCCTGCCCTATTCTAAAATTTAATAATACCGAAAACAGGCAGTCAGTTCCGGGTTACCAGGAAAAGTGGTTATTATGAATCACAAATGGGTTTACTCATACAAAGATGGAGATGGCGAAGATAAAAAATTACTTGGTGGAAAAGGAGCAAATCTGTGTAAACTTACACAGGCCGGTATCAGGGTTCCACCAGGATTCGTCATTACTACAGAGGCCTGTCTTGAATACCTGAATGATCCAGACAGGAATCTTCCAAAAGGGCTGATGGAAGAAGTCTCGATGCACCTTCGTGATGTTGAGGAAGAGATACATCGCACATTTGGTGGAAGAAAAAAACCACTCTTATTTTCTGTAAGATCTGGATCTGCATTATCCATGCCAGGAATGATGGATACTATCCTGAACCTTGGTCTAAACTCAGACACCCTGGAAGGTCTCATTGAGGATACAAAAAACGAGAGATTTTGTTATGATGCTTACCGGAGATTTATCCAGCTATTTGGTAAAGTAGCCCTTGGTGTTCCGGACGAACTATTTGACTGGGAATTTGAACAGGTTAAGAGAAGGGCTGGAACAGTGCAGGACTCTGACCTTTCTGCCGATGACCTGAAGGAGGTATGCCAGAAATTTCTTCAGGCTGTGGAGCGTTATTCAGGAGAACCATTCCCAAATAACCCGTTTGATCAGCTGGAGATCGCAATTAAATCCGTTTTTAATTCATGGATGGGGAAGCGTGCTGTAGATTACAGGAGAGAATTTAAGATAACCCCTGACATGGCGAATGGAACGGCTGTCAATATTGTTGCCATGGTCTTTGGAAACATGAGTAATAATTCTGCTACTGGCGTAGGATTTACACGGGATCCAGGGACTGGTGAAAATGTCATCTTTGGTGAATACCTGATTAATGCACAGGGTGAAGACGTTGTGGCGGGGATCAGAACACCAAAACCACTTGCAAACATGGCAGATGAGATGCCTGCCCAGTTTGAAGAGCTGATGGATCTTCGGAATAAGTTGGAAGCCAAGTTCAAAGAGGTTCAGGATTTCGAATTTACTATCGAGGAGGGGGGGCTATATTGTCTTCAGACAAGGAACGGGAAGATGAATGCAACTGCGATGGTAAGAACTTCTGTGGAGATGGTCCGGGAAGGCCTTATTAACAAGGATCAGGCTCTTACCCGGATAAAACCGGAGATGCTTGAACAACTTCTGTTTCCAAGACTTGATCCTGATGCAGATATTGAGCCGGTTGCAAAAGGCCTTCCGGCATCACCTGGTGGAGCATCAGGAATCGCCATCTTTGATGCAGATCGCGCAGAGAAACTGGGTCGTGAGGGATATAAGGTGATCCTGGTCAGAGAAGAGACAAAACCAGAAGACATTCATGGATTTTTTGCATCCCAGGGAATTCTTACAAGCAGGGGAGGAAAAACATCCCATGCTGCGGTTGTGGCAAGAGGTATGGGAAAACCCTGTGTTGCTGGTGCCGAGGGGATCGATGTAGATATAAAATTGCGCCAGGCAACTATCGGGGATGCCAGGATATCAGAAGGAGATATTATTACTATTGATGGATCTACCGGGGCAGTCTATCTTGGTGAAGTGCCGCTCATTGAAGCAGAGTTCTCATCAGAACTTAAAACTCTTCTTGCCCTCGCAGACGAGAGGGCCATGCTTCAGGTAATGGCAAATGCTGATACACCAAAGGATGCACAGGAAGCGTTAAAATTTGGTGCTATGGGCATTGGCCTATGCAGAACGGAAAGAATGTTTAATGATCCTGCAAGGCTTCCAATTGTCATCGACATGATCGTTGCAGATACAAAAGAAGAACGTATACTGGCGCTTGATAAACTTCTCCCAATCCAGAGGGATGATTTTAAAAGAATCTTCTCGATCATGGCCCCAAGGCCGGTGACAATAAGACTGCTGGATCCACCAATTCATGAGTTTCTTCCAACTGAACAGTTGCTCATTGATGAGATCGAGATTCTAAAAAATTTGAAGAAGAGCTTCCTTGGATTAAAGGTTCTTTCCGAGACGGTCTCTTTTATGCATCACGATGATCCCTCCCGTGGAAAAGTAGTACCTCCGGCAGACCCAGACCTTCTGGATGCCGTACTCGTCAAAAAAGAGATGATGCTAAGTAAAGTCAGGTCACTTCGTGAGGTAAATCCGATGCTCGGCCACCGCGGAGTCAGGCTTGGACTTACTTTCCCTGAGATATATTCCATGCAGATTCGTGCCATCCTTGAAGCCGCTGCCGAGTGCAGGAAAGAAGGCATCGACGTTCACCCGGAGATTATGATTCCCCAGGTATGCACAGCCCAGGAATTAAAAAAGGTGAAAGAGTGGGTAACTGACATTCATACCCAGGTCGAAAGAACATATGGCCTTACCATTACCTTCTCCTTTGGTTCGATGCTTGAGGTTGTCCGTGCCTGTATGAGGGCTGAAAACCTTGCTGAAGAGGCAGAGTTCTTCTCCTTCGGAACAAATGATCTCACCCAGGCCACCTTCTCATTCTCAAGGGAAGATGCAGAGAACAAGTTCCTGCCCATGTACAATATGAACCAGATTCTGCAGGACAATCCTTTTGACGTACTTGACGTTAAAGGGGTTGGAAAACTTATGGAACTTGCAGTAAAGTGGGGGAGAGAAGCAAGGCCTGATATTAAGGTAGGTATCTGTGGCGAACATGGAGGGCATCCTGCATCAATAGAATTCTGTCACCAGATAGGACTTACTTATGTCTCGTGTTCAGGCCCGCGTGTTCCAATTGCAAGGCTTGCAGCAGCCCATGCAGCCATCAGATCAAAATAATTTTTTTTATGTTTTGCTTAACGACCCGGTATAACAAAGATACATAGGAAGTATTTCAGGGCGTACATACTTACCACCCTTCATATTGATAAGCAGACTTTCTGCACTACTGCAGAAAGTTTGCCGGACATAAAAATTTTTCAAAATGTCTTTTTCTTTGGCACTTTAATGATATCAGCCGCACTTCCAAGGTCTGACTGAGCCTGGATGAAATTATTAGTTGCAGGAGCTGTACTCTCTACCTTTCCGGTTGACAAATCAGCATTCTCTTTTAAATTATCTATCCCTTCGATAGTTGCATCCATTGCCCTTATGAAAAAATCACGTGATTTTTTACTTGAATCAGATAAAGTCATCTGAGCTGCAGAATTTTTTGCCTCCTCTGCATAACTCCTCATTGCTGAAAGCTCATCACCAGTCATGCCTTTATACGGATTTACAATCTTTTCATTCTGCGGTTCAAGGTTTTCTATTGCATCAATTACAAGTGCCTTGTAATCTTCGTCATCATTACCTCCCGTGCATCCGGCGATAAAAACAAAACAGATTGCAAAGAGGGCGGGAAGTATAAAATTTATCCTGTTCATTCCATGGTGATATGCATTTTTAATTATTTATAGTATAATGACAATGACATCTACACAATTATCAGAATTGTCACGATAACTACCCAAGTGAGATATTATAATGAATTTTAATTCAGGCTATGAAAAATCGGCAGATATTGTCTTTAAAAACGGAGTGATCTTCAACCCCTACACCTGTGAATGGCTTCGCGAGGATTTTGCTGTCCGGGACGGAGTGATACTGGGAACAGGACCAGGATACCATGGAAAAAAGGAGATCGATCTAAAATCTTCATACGTAACTCCTGGCTTTATCGATGCGCATGTTCATATTGAGAGTTCATTATTAACTCCATACGAATATGCAAGGCTTGTGATGCAGCATGGGACTACAACAGTAATCGCTGACCCACATGAGATCTCCAATGTCTGCGGAACGGCCGGAATCGATTATATGCTGAATGCTCATGGGAAACAGCCACTTGACATTCTTATCATGCTCCCTTCATGTGTTCCGGCAACCCCTCTTGACGAATGCGCAATGACCCTGACGGCAGAGTCTCTTCGTCCTTTCATCGGTCGTGATGGCGTTATCGGACTTGGTGAGATGATGAATGTTCCAGGTGTTCTATCCCATGATCCGGAGGTAATGGAAAAACTCTCCCTTATACATGTACGCGACGGTCATGCCCCGTCTCTTACAGGACATGCGCTGGACAAATACATCTTTTCAGGTATGCAAAGTGATCATGAGTCAGTAATCCTGGATGAAGGCAGAGAAAAGCTGCGGAAAGGAATGTTCCTTTTTATCAGGGAAGGATCTACTGAACGAAATCTCAAAACTCTTATGCTTTTGGTAAATGCCTGCACAGCAGCAAGATGTTGCTTCTGCACTGATGACCGGCATGCAGATATGCTTTTTACTGATGGCCATATCGATGACTGTATCAGGAAATCCATCGACGCGGGGTGTGAGCCTGAAATAGCTTTAAGGATGGCAACCCTCTCACCTGCCGACAGGTTTGGACTTTTTGATCGTGGCGCTATAAGTCCAGGAAGGATTGCTGACTTTTGTATACTAAAAGACCCCGGGAGATGCATAGTGAAGAGAACATATAAAAAAGGAAACCTTGTTACTGCTGACCAGGTTAAACCAGTCCAATCGGAGTTGGGAGGTGAGTGTCCATTCAATGCAAAAATTCCTTCACCAGAAGAGATCAGAATTGCCGGTTCAGGAAAAGCCAGGGTAATCAGGATCCAGGAAGGCCAGATCGGAACAAGAACAGAATATATTCAGCTGTCAGCTGATGATATCCCGGATATTAAACGCGATATACTAAAAACTGTGGTTGTTTCCCGTTATCACCCTGGAAAACCGGGAGTGGGTCTTGTCAGTGGTTTTGAACTTAAACAGGGAGCTATAGCAGCAAGCGTTTCACATGATTCACATAATATCATTGCCGTTGGAACAAGTGATGATGATATACTGAAGGTTATCTCAAAAGTTATAAGACACAAGGGTGCAATGGCAGCACGGAATGATACAGGTGAGGCCTGTCTCCCACTATCTGTTGCAGGGCTGATGTCAGAACTACCATATGAAAAAGTTCATGACGAACTTTTAAAATTGCATAAAGTTACTCAGTCATCCGGGGCAGTCAGGGATCCATTCATGTATCTTTCATTCCTGGCATTAACGGTCATACCGGATATCAGGATAACCACGAAAGGAGTGTTTGATGTGAACACCTTCTCACATGTTCCAATCTTTTGTGAAGAATGAGCTGATTCACCATACCTATAAAAACTGAAAATTATTTGAAGAGGGTACCGGTCGAAAAGCCCTGCATGAGAAATTCACCGGTTTTGTAATATGATCGATCAAGAGGATTATAAAAGAAGAAAGGAGCATCCTGCATCTTCACCTTTCCATCTTCAGTAACTAAGTTGTCATCTAACAGGACATCTATTACCTCGGCCACAAACATCTCATGGACCCCCACTTCGATAACTTTGGTGATCCTGCACTCGATGATAACCGGAAACTCAGACACATATGGAGCATTGACAGAAGGTGCACGGACAGGAGTAAGACCGGTATCAGAGAATTTATCCCTGTCCCTTCCTGAAGTAACTCCAAAATAATCTGCCTCTTTTACATGCTTTATTGATGGAATACTTATCGTGCATTCTTTTTTCTCCATCAAGGCCGGGTAAGTATGCCTTGTTTTTTGCACGGAGAATGATATGCTTAGGGGATCAGAGCTGCAGACCCCTCCCCAGGCGGCTGTCATTCCATTTGCTTTCCCAGCACTATCATAAGTTCCAATTATAAGCACGGGTGTCGGGATAATCGCTGGTTTGATTCCTATAGATCTTTTCATGCGAGATCATTAGACTTGTACACGGAAAACTTATACCCCTGAATAAATGCGAACAGATATCTGTTGTCAGGTCTGACTCCTTTTTCAGGAATTACATATGAAAGAACAGCAGGCTGACCTGAAGACAATAGCATGGAATACCATGGAAAGATATGGATTTTCACCGCGATTTCCTCCAGAGGTGATCCATGAGACTTCCCAACTTTCACCTGAACGTCACATCAGAATTAAAAAAGGAGTCAAAGATCTCCGTGGCCTTTTATGGAGCTCGATAGACAATGTGGATTCAGAAGATCTCGACCAGATCGAGTTTGTAAAAGAAGGAAACAATGGAGAAGTTCTTGTTAAAGTTGCCATATCTGATGTAGATCATTATGTAACAAAGAGATCGCATATCGACAGGCATGCAGGCCATAATGGAACATCGGTTTATCCTGGAATTGTCACGTTCCATATGCTCCCGGACCGGTTATGCAAAGGGATCTCATCCCTTCTTCCAGGACAGGACTGTCATGCAATAATTATAGAATACACGGTGCTTCCGGACGGAGAAGTCAGGCCTGGGAATATATACAGGGGTGTAGTCAGAAACAAGGCAAAACTTGTGTATGAAGAGATAGGTGACTGGCTTGAAGGCAAAACCCCTGTCCCAGCCACGGTAGCGGATACTGAAGGCCTGAAAAAACAACTGAAACTCCAAAATGAAACGGCTATCCGTCTTCGTGCATACAGGAGAAGGCAGGGGGCCCTGGATCTTGAAACCCTGGAGGCACAGGTTATCTCTGACGGAAAGACCGTGACCGACCTTGTGATCCAGGAACAAAATGCTGCAAGATGCCTCATCGAAGAGTTCATGGTTGCTGCAAATGGAACAATAGCATCATTTTTGGAAGATGAAGGACTGCCTATGATACACCGGGTTGTAAGGGTGCCAAAATACTGGGAGGAGATAAGACTTGTTGCTGCAAAGTTTGGTGAAAAACTTCCGGCCAATCCTGATGCAAAATCTCTCTCATCCTTCCTTACAAAACAGCGTGAGACAGATCCGGACAGATTTCCAGATCTTTCACTCACCGTGGTGAAACTCATGGGCTCAGGGGAGTATGTTCCTTTCATCCCTGGAAGAAGACCAATCGGACACTTTGCCCTTGCTGTTTCTGATTATACTCATGGGACAGCCCCAAACAGGAGATATGTTGATCTCATCATTCAGCGGCTCATAAAATCTGTTCTGCTTGGTACAAAAACGCCGTATAATATCAGGGAGCTTGACGAAAGAGCGGAGTGGCTATCAGGCAGGGAGAAGGCAGCAAACAAGGTTGAACGTTTCATGAGGAAGTCTGCCGCGGCAGTACTACTTAAACCAAGGATCGGGGAGGTATTTGAAGGGTTTGTTACCGGCGCATCAGAAAAAGGAACATATGTCAGGCTGGTAAATCCCCCGGCAGAAGGAAGAGTTATGAGAAAAGAGTCAGGTCTCAAAGTGGGTCAGAAGGTGATAGTAAAATTATTAAAGACAGATCATTTAAACGGGCATATTGATTTTGAATACCTTCATGATAAAGAAGATGATTAATTTATCGAAAATTCTCCATATTATTTCATGAGATCAGTTGATGGACATTTGGCAATTTTTTTATAATATAGTTTCACAATACGGCCTGACAGGAATTGGACAGGGAATTGCATTGATTAATGAAGGAATATTATTTACAACCTGGGACGACTGTTCAAGCATCAGGTTTACAAGTTCACTGTTCCCAACACGTCGAAAATCGGTCCGTAATGAGATTATTTTCTTCCCTTTGGCAAATGCATAACCTATCTCCCATGACGTTCCTGAATCCGCATCTGCTCCGTCAATTATCGCGATGACGATATCTGCATTGTCAAGAGCATCTAAATTTTTTTCAAAAATCTCTCTCTGTATTGAAATGTCTCTTGAATGTTCAGAGTCGCCGCATTCCTGTGGGAGATGAATCTGCAAGGCATATCCAGATAATATATCTGCCAGCTTTTTATTGTATTCACATTCTGCTTCGGAAAATAAAGGAGCAGCAAGGTACACCTTCCAGCTTGCTGCCTCGAAAACATCAAATGCCAGAATATCAGAAAAACGATTTAAGAAAAAGCCTCTCCCGGGTATCTTTGCATGTGAACCATTTACAGAGCCATACCAGGTATTATGAACGCCACATACTGGAGATGAATCAACACCAATTATCGCATAAGGTTTTCCTTCTTTTTCCATATCTTCACGGACACTTTTTTCGAGCAGAAAAACGAGTTCATAAAACCCAGGCGTATCAAGCCGATCTATAAAATGTCCTGGTTCATGATCAGGGCCAAGATAAAGGGTTTCTGCACAAGGAAGCATTTTTACCGGTATGTCAAAGGTTTTACATCTTAACAGAACCTGGTTAAATGCATCAAGATCTTTTTGATGGGTAATTCCCCTGGCCCGTAAATCAGGGTTCCTGATACATGGACATAAAAGAAGGTACATTGTTTACTTTTCTCTTTTAATTAGCAGTGAAAAAATCATTAAAAAAGAAAATTATTCATGATTCATTCTGACTTTTCTAAACCGGTCAAGAAATTCGTGGAGCAGGGATTTGGAAGGCAGAAGAAGTAATCCGGCCTCAAGGTCAAATTCTGCACAGTGCATGTCTGTTTTGAATAAAAGAACCTGATCTAATTCTTCATCAAGTTCCTGGTCAGCAATCACAGACTGTATTACAGCATGCGGCATGTCAATGACCATTGAAGGAGGAGAGGGAATGAGCATTATAGATAACAGGTTTGCAAATGCGTCAAGATATGAAGAGGTCATTATGTTGCCGATTTCATGAAGCATGCTCATATCCATCTCATTTATTTCACGATCTTCATCCGGAGCCGCTAACATTATTGATGATAATCGGATTATTGACTTTTTAGGAACATGAAGGATGATTGATCCTCTCCCGGAAACCTGACCTCTGACCTGAAGAACTACTAATGAAGCGACTGAGTCATCAAGATAGTTCTGTAGGTTTTCAAGTCTGACCATTATAATTTTCTGTAAAGATATTGATATGGGAACGCCTATTAAAGAAGAGAGGGCGATTGCAGCATTTTGTGCTCCACTATTTCCAAGTTCCCATAATTCATCCGCCTGATCCTGAGTAAGGATATCTGTCCCGTCTGTAAAAATTTTTGAATTCATGTTATGTCCGACATTCCTGTTGTTATTTCTCTTTGTATATTTGATTGACTAATAATTATAGTACATTGCTTAACGACTTTGAATTATTGAAAAATGAAGATTATTTCCTAATTTATTAAATTCCCAGATTGAATGTCTTCTTTTAACAGATATATTCCTGCAATAAGTACTGCCATAATTACAGATAATCCAATATAATGAAATAATTCAGTATCACTAATATTGATAATAATAATGTGCCTGATAAGAGCTGTTAATGCTACAATAAGAAGGGCACGTACAGGAACCCGCTTTGTCTTTATGTACACTGTCACTGTTTCAAATAATTCAATGATAATGATTGTAAAAAGAATTGAGTAAATCACCTGTACAATCCCATGTTCCCATTGCATGGAGGATAGCAGGGCAATCACTCCAAGGAAAGATTCAGCTAATGAAAAAATTGCAATGATTGAGAGTAAAATTGCCACACCTATATAAACAGATATGGAAATTATGGAAAAGGTATTGACAATTTGATTTGCACGTTCTTCTGATAACTCATGCATCTTAACTAATGAATTATCATATTTGAAATATTTTGTTATATTGGAGTTATGTAAATGAGCCTGCGAAAAATATGGCCAAATGGTCAAGATCAAAGAGAAAAATTCGCTTGTTTGTGTGGTTCGAGAAAAAATATAGGAGTTACGCAGATGGTAGAATTTGTAAACAAATAATCATTAATTTTGGAAGGGTAAAACTTTAATTACTTTCCAAATATTCCAGTTTAGGTCTGGGTTGCGTAACTCCTAAAATATATGGTAATCCTCATGTTTCTTCAATCTCAACATCGGTTATTGAAGGAAATAAATATTAAATTCAACAACATCTAAGCAGATTTAGGAGAAAAACAGCATATTTTTTAGAGAAAACACGAGGATTTATCGCTGTATTAATCATTTTTCAATTCGTCCGCAATTTTATTGGGGTAAAGAAATTAAACCATACTTGTGGAATGTCCGGCAATGATTCCAGGATGATCTATGGTTCTATCGAATCTATTTTTGATAAAACATCCTCATCTTTCAATAATTACATTAATAGAGATAATCTTAATTATATAATTTAAATATTATATAAAATTATAATAGATCTGTTGAATATGGGTGGGATCACACTAACTCAAAATTTGTCTTACATGAAATCAAACCCAAAAAATGCTGATTTAGTAATGAAAAGTCAGGTTTTTGATAAATTACGATGAAAATCAATACCCAAATATTGTTTATAAAAATCAAAAAACGTTTTTTTAATGCATTATGGATCTTCATGAATAAATTAGATCGTAATGCCTTTTGGAAGGGGTATTGTTGAATTAGGCTTCTGCATTGATGCGATTTCTGAACTGTTGAACTTCTCTGCAGGTTTAGTT
>JAAYPD010000101.1 GCA_012520015.1 Methanomicrobiales archaeon | reverse complement strand
TCATGACCTGCAGATCAGATACCGATCTGCCCACCATGTTAAGGGTCTCATCCAGTTCCTTGATATTATATTGCTGAGCAATCTGTTCCAGCCGGCCCCTGTTGATAACCAGATCCTCAACAAGGTTCATCATGTGGTCAAGACGATCGATATCTACCCGGATATTCTTTACCTCTCGTTTTTTCTCTGCCTTGTCTATCGAGGGTGCACGAAATCCGACTGAAGGTACACTTTCTGAATCTTCAGACACTTCTCCTTCTGGTTTACGCTCTTCAAAATCTTCTCTCCTGACCGAATGAAATTTAATATCCGAACCCTTTAGCAGGGCAAGAATGGAAGTTTCCGGTTCAGATGTGTCAAGGAGAATGTCCATAACACCATTGTAAGAAGCACTATCCTCAATGATCTCTCTATCAGGTGAAATGGAAGAGATAGTTCCGATTCCTTCAAGGTTTTGAAGGAGAAGCATGGATCGGAGGTTTTTGGAATCCACGGACGGGGATATTTCCACGTGAATCTCATACCTGAACCCGCCTTCCGTCTGGTCCTGGGTGATAGAAAGATCGGACTTCGGAACTTCTGGCTCTAAAAAAGGTTTAACTGGGGGTTTCGTTGATCCTGTTATGATACGGGTTTTAACATCCGACACCCCCAGGATCGTCTCTATTGCAGCAACCCCGGCATTGGTTCTGAACTCAAGATTCACATCGCCGGAAAAGTTTTCATCATCCTCGATTACCGCCCGTTCCGGAGAGAAGGAGAGAATCTCACCTATGGATTCGAGGTTCTGAAGGATAAGCATCCCGCGCAGGTTTTTATTGTCGACATTATCTGCAAGAGAGAAAGATAATGAATATCTCTGGCAACCACCTCCATAGTCCTGTTCATAAGCCGGCCCTTCATACATATCTCCTTCTATCTCCGGCAAGGCGGTGTCCACGACCGAAGGGGGTTTTGAAACTGGCTTTACTTGTGTCTCCTTCTTTTCATCAGGTGATAGCCATCGTTTAAGGCTTTTCACCCTCATATCTTTATGTTCCAGCAGTCCGTCTCCACCTGCTTCAACATCATCTATCATCAACTCGATGTCATCTGCACCGGCAAGCAGATCATCAACCAGAGACTGGGTCACCTCCAGTTTGCCATTACGAATCTGAGAAAAGACATCTTCAAGGGCATGGCATATCTCTTCCATGTGCATATACCCCATTGATGCAGACATGCCTTTGAGGGAGTGGGCAGATCGAAAGATCTCATCAATTGCATGAGAATCAGTTCCTTTCTCCAGTTTCAGAAGATTACTGACTATTCCTTCAAGATTTTCCCGCGATTCTGCAACATAGAGACTCCGGTATGCATCGAGATCAGACATGGTTCACCCGTTCATTGTCCTGATAGTTTCAACGATCTTGCCAGGGATATCCTGTAATGGGAGTACATGATCCACACAGTTACGGGATAATGCATAACGCGCCATTCCATAGACCAGGCAGTCCTCTTCCCTGCAGACCATGGTCACCCCTCCGGCTTTCTTAATCACTTCACTCCCTTCGCCACCGTCATTTCCCATTCCAGACAGTATGGCTGTGACACAATTAGCGCCAAATACCTGGGCTGCAGAGATAAATGTCTTATCAACTGCAGGCTTTACATTATGAACCGGAGGGGAGTCGGTAAGAATGATCTTTCCACTCTGACCACCACCCTTGTCAAGAACAGATGAGATTACGGTATGAAAACCAGCTCTTGATACCAGAATTATACCGTTCTTTAAGATATCCCCGTTCTCAGTCTCCCTTGTCTGTAGGGCGGATATCCTGTTAAGGCGTGCAGCAAGTGCAGCAGTAAACCCTCCTTTAGGCATATGCTGAGTGATAATTACGGCTGCATTAAGATCAGGAGGGAGCTTAGAGACGATTGTATCAAGCATTGGTGGTCCTCCTGCAGATGA
>JAAYPD010000100.1 GCA_012520015.1 Methanomicrobiales archaeon | reverse complement strand
CAGGAGCGCTTTCAACATATGTTATTACTTGGGAACTTTGCTAAAAAACCTTATCTCAGGGTTGTTCCATGATCCTGTCAATCTGCCAGATAATGCCAGTGATCCAAGGGCTGATTCCACCTCCGGGATCAGGTCACGGGATCCACGGCCCTCCAAAGGGGTTCCAGGAAGGGAAAAAAAGCGATGAGCATGCACATACCCGATCCCAGACACTTCACGGCAGAATGAAACGGTCTTTAAAAGCTCATCATCTGTTTCATCAGGAAATCCGACAATAATGTCGATAACCGGGATAAAACCAGCATCAACGCAATGATCAACTGCATTCCAGACATCAGATAAAGTGTGTCCCCTTCGTATCTTTTTAAGTGTGCTATCCGCACCAGACTGTGCCCCTATGTGCACCTTTGTATTGGAACAATACCTGGCGATGAGATCGACAGCCTCTTCTGATACAAATTCAGGTCTTATTTCTCCGGGAAAAGTTCCAAGAAAGATATCCTTGTCTGGCATTTTTGCCAGCTCACGAAGTAATGCCTGCATATGCCTGATTTCAGGATGGATGCCATCCGTACCGTAGGCAAGGGCATTCGGGCTTAAGAACCTGATGTCATGGAATGATTGTGCAAGTTTTACAATTGAATCAATGCTCCGGTGCCTAATTTTATTTCCAAAAATCCGGGGAGTCTGACAATATGTACAGCCAAAAGGACAGCCCCTTGAAATTTCAATGTAACCTTTATGTTCACTAAAGCTGGGATTTCCATCAAGCAAGACTGAATGATCCGCTGCCTGAAAGGATGTGCTCGTTGCAACACCTGGAGGCAATGGAAGATCATCTTCAATACATCGCAGTAACCTGGGCAGTGTAAACTCCCCTTCTCCAACAACCACATAGTCTGCAATGGATGTAAGCTCGTCCCATCTTGCACAGGCATGAGGACCGCCTACTATGGTAATAACATCTGCTGATCTTATCTCCTGGAATAAAGACGGACCCGTGATTGAATTCAGACTATAAAGGGTTATATCATTCTCAGGGCCATTTACAAAATCAAGATTATATCCTGCACGCTCACAGGCAGCATACAGGCAGGCCATGCTGTTCCTCTGGCCTCGAATTTTTCTCCAGCAGACACGCATAGATCTAAAACACGGTTGCCTCGGTGTAAACAGTAACAGAATCCTGATGGATTTCAAAAGGTTTTACTTCTCTTGAATGCTGTGACATACGCATCTTTACAACCTCAATTGCAAGATGCACATCAGATGCATCCCCTCCGCGGGCGTACTTTAAAAGAATAACCGTATCACTCAGGTATTCGATCAGGTTATATTTACTTGCAAATATATTGGTTTTATCAGCCTCGCTGATTAAAAGGGATGTACAGTTCAGGTCACGAAGACTTTCCAGGAAACGCATCATCTCGCGCCGGCGTGTCGCATCATCATTGAACAGGTCTTCAAACAGGGAAACGGGATCAATCACGACCCTGTGTGCATTGGTCTTTTTGATAAGTGTAGGAAGCTCATTTTTGACACTGTTAATCGCAAGATTGAAGTCAGACGGATCAAGATTTACGATGGTGAAGGTTGAATCCAGGTATTGAGAGACGTCCCAACCTTTATTTTCCATGTAACCAAGAATTCTTGAGGTTCTCTCTTCAAGAGTTATATATAATGCACTCTGACCCTGGATAAGACCCT